>WRBH01000004.1 GCA_009784665.1 Bacillota bacterium
TGGATGGACAAAATGTAATATGTCAGGTCATCCCACTTATGAACACGATTGTTAAGAACGGATGACATAAAGTAAGGGTAGTAATAATGTTTTAAAAAGGCGGTTTGGTAAGAGATATAGGCGTAACATGCGGCATGGGACTTGTTAAATGCGTATCCACTGAATTTGTCCAGTTTGTTAAAGATTGCGGTGGCGACCTCTTTCTTGACGCCTTTTTTTAGTGCCCCCGAGATGTTTTGCAATTCATCGCCGTAGATGAAGACTTGTTTTTGTCGCTCCATTTCTTTTGGGTCTTTTTTTCCCATGGCACGACGAACCATGTCCGCCTGACCCAAGGAATATCCGCCCATGACGCGGAAGACATCCATGACCTGTTCCTGGTACACGATTTGTCCATAAGTTGTTTTCAGGATAGGTTCGAGCATTGGGTGTTCGTATTTGGTTAGGGTTGGGTTATGCTTGTACTTGCAATAATCTGCAATCATGTCCATTGGTCCTGGGCGGTATAGGGCGACCGAGGCTATGATGTCCTCGATGCTGTCGGGCTTTAGCAGTTGCAGGAATCGTTTAAAGCCACCTGTTTCACATTGGAACACGGCGTCGGTGTCGCCTTTACTGAATATTTCCGTGTAAACAGCGGGGTCGTCATAACTGAAGCTTTTATCATAAAAGTCTATTTTCTTGCCCAATTGATCTAGGGTTCTTTGAATATCGGTTAGGGTGATTAGACCAAGGAAGTCGATTTTAAGGAAGCCAAGTTCCTCCATCTCTTTCATGTCGAACTGGGTAGTGATATCCTCGCCATTTCTTTGCAGGGGCGTTACATCACCGACAACTTGGTTACATACGATGACGCCCGCGGCATGGGTAGAGCAGTTTCGCGGAAAGCCCTCGACCTTCATTGCCATATCAACGATTTTCTTGACCTCGTCATTGGATTGGTATAATTCGACCAACTCGCCGACACGCAGGCGTTCCCGCTTTGCAGTTTCTTTTTTCCATGCGTCGACCAGTTTTTCTTGTTCCTGTTCGGGCAGGTCTTTATAGTCGGGGCGGTCTTTGGGATTCTTGACAGGCCACAGGTCAAAGATGTGCTCTAAGAAGGGTGGTCTAATAGTTTGTGGAATTTGGATTGGCTTTGTTATTTTGTCGACCTCGGCGTATGGCATTTTGAAGACCCTTGCGATGTCTTTGATCGCCGCCTTTGCCGCCAGTGTTCCGAATGTTATGATTTGGGCAACATGGTCTTCACCGTATTTTTGGCGGACATAGTCCACAACCTCCATTCGACGGGCGAAACAAAAGTCCAGGTCAAAGTCGGGGGTGGAAAGACGCTCGGAGTGCAGGAATCGTTCGAATAGCAGATTATACTTGAACGGGTCGAGCTTCGTTATATCCAAGGCATAAGCGATGATAGAACCGGCACCGGACCCCCTGCCTGGACCGACGGAGATACCATTGTCTTGAGCGAACTTCATCAGGTCGGCAACAATCAGGAAATAATCGGTGAAGCCATTATCGTTTATAACGGCGAATTCGTGTTCCAGGCGTTCTTTGACCTGGGGTGTGATTTTGCCGTAGCGAGTTCTTAGTCCAGCCTCGATTTGATTGCGGAAGTACTTGTCGTTTGGGATGCCATCCGGGTTGATAAATTGAGGCAAGAAGTCTTGGGCAGCAAAAGGGTGGCAGTCGCAAAGGTCTGCGATCTTCAGAGTGTTTTCCAGTGACTCGGGTGCGATGTCACCGAAGAGCTCCCACATCTGGTCGGCGGTTTTGAAATAGAATTCGTTGGATGGGAACTTTAACCTGTCGGGGTCGTCGGCGGTCTTTTTCATCTCGACGCACATCAGTGTGTCTTGCATTTCGGCGTCGTCTTGGTTGATGTAGTGAACATCGTTTGTGGCGACAAGAGGGATGTCTAGCTGCCGTGCTATCTTTATAAGGTCGGGGTTTGTTTGGCGTTGTTCGGGCATGCCGTGGTCTTGCAGTTCTATATAGAAATCTGCCCCGAAAATGTCTTTGCCCTTTTTAGCATATTTTACAGCCTCGTCGTACATTCCTTTCATTAGGTAGTGTGGAACATGCCCTCCTAGGCAGGCTGTGGTGGCTATGAGACCTTTGCTATGCTTTTTAAGGATGTTATAGTCCAGCCGTGGCTTGCCATAGAATCCGTCAATCCAGGCCTTTGAATTGAGTTTGCATAGGTTTAAATAACCCTCGTTATCCTTTGCAAGAAGGAGGAAGTGCGAGCGGTGTTCTTTGTGGTTTCGGACATTGATGTCGTCGACTACATAGACCTCGCACCCCAGGATTGCCTTTATGCCTTGTTTTTTACATTCCTTGTAAAACCTGTAGGCACCGTACATATTGCCGTGGTCGGAAATGGCTACGGCGGGCATGCCCAAAGCCTTTGCCTTTTTGACCATTTGCGAAATTCGTGCCGCACCGTCCAGCAAGGAAAATTCGCTGTGCGTATGCAAGTGGACAAAATTTCGCTTCGGTTTTTCCATAACAGAACAAGCCTAGCAATTTAATATGAAGTTGTCAATCTACGCGTTATAGCAGAAATTGCAACCCTAGTATGTTTGATTTCCTCTCTCGCTCTGCGGAACTCGTCCAAGCCTTACCGGCTTTGGACTCGGACAGTCCTCGAGCTCGTCGTCATCAAACATACTAGGGTTGTCTTTTGACTATAGCACAATATTAAACCATACGATTTTAAAATCCGTACACCAAAGTGACAATATTCATTATACGAATGAATTTATTTTCAAAGGTCATGTGTTTTATCGCATAGGGAAAGGGGGGTGACTTCCTTGTAGGTATCTTCATACCCCGTTTGCCAGGCGAGGATTTGGTCCCGTTCATCTAGTTTTTCTTGTAGGTGATCGTCGTAAATATACCGCCTTTCCGTTTTTGTCATTTGGTTCCAGAGTTCTTTTTTTGCGAGCTTGATAGCGTTCTCTTTGAGTTTGAGTTGCCTGTATTCCTCTACAATGGGCGGGGTGATTCCAAGTAATTCCATGTCAGCAGTATAGCACAAGGGCGGGGTGTTGACAAGAGTTTGAGAATGTGATAAGTTTATACATGGGAAAGTTGACTATAGATAGTGTAAGAGATAGGATAAATAGTAGAAAGGAAGATTCTTATAGAGTAGATCTTGAGAAGCGAGTTTATAACATTGGAAAAGGCATTGAGAGTAGCTTGAGCTTTGAGGAAGGTTTCAGGAAGAGGTTGCCTCTGGCGGCAATCGAGGAAAGGGCAGGAGTGTCATGTCCTGTCTATAAAACATCTGTACTTGAGAATGATATAGAAGAACAGCAAGAACATCAGAGAGACCATGCAAATAGGCAATGGGAAGTGCAGGATGATATGGATACCTTTGATTATGGCACGGAAGTTCGCATGGACTTTGGGGGATGGCTTAATCAGGAAAGATTAAGAGTTGGACATACTGCTAGTGAGGAGATTGATTATATCAATGGACTTATTTGGGAATATGTGGAAAAGAGTGCTGATTTAAATGCAGCAATTGAGGATGGCACAGACGAGAGGGTTTTTAATTTGATGCAAAATCATGAAGTGATTACGGAGTTGGAGAAGTTGAAGGCGGAAAAATTAGAAGAAATGGGATTTTAATCAATAAAAGGAGGAAGTGTATGGAATCATTCGAGTTGGTAGGTAGGGCGGCGGAAGATGCCCGAGGATTGGTTGAAAGTCGGCTGGTGGAAATGGAGCATTTTACTAATGGAAATATTAATCCCGCCAAGAAGAGGAAGCTGATTGAAGGGCTGGAGAGTCAATTAGCTGTTGCGAGCCTTGAGTTAGCTATGGAAGTCGATAATCCTAAATATGATGTAGATGGTATAATGTCTGAAATAAATAAGGTCAAAAGTGGGATGGATTTTAGTTTAAGTGAGGAAATAGAAGAGTTAATTGAATCCGAGGAGGCATTGCCCTTGCATCAAGAAGACCTTGAGAATTTTGACAACTTGGCAAGGGAGTTTGGCTTGGAATTATCACAGCTCGGTGTAGAAGGATACAATCAAATTGATGAGAATAATCGGTGGCTTGTGGACAAATACGAGGACTTGGCTGATGCAAATGTGATAGAGCCAGATGTGATAAGACTTTGGGAGATTCACGAGGAAATCCAAGAACTTGAAGGCGACAAAGCGGCGAAGATATACATGATGGGGTACGAGCCGACGGCAGATGGATGGGCAAAACCCCAAGTTGACGAGATGGAAGTTTAAACATATACTTGGTCCATGCTGTTTCATATTTTTAATACGACTAGTGGGTGGTTTACGATTGTTGCGATTATTGGTTTTTTGTGTGCGATTACAATTGCCCTGACAACTCATGAATGGGCACATGCGTGGGCGGCGTACAAAAGCGGCGATCCAACCGCCAAGATGATGGGGCGGATGACCCTGAACCCCGCGAAACATGTCGAGCCTATGGGTGCGGTGATGTTCCTGATTGCTGGTATCGGTTGGGCAAAGCCCGTACCGGTGAATCCGTTTAATTATCGTAATTTCAAGCGAGGGAATTTTTTTGTATCCATTGCGGGTGTAACAGTCAATTTGATAATAGGGTTTTTTAGTTCGTTATTTTTCTATATCATTATTCGTTTTGGGGATCCAAGTAATGTTGGGATTTGGGGGTTGGCATTTTTCTTTCAGGCATCGATGTTTATTAACTTTACTCTGATGATATTTAATTTGTTGCCGTTTTATCCATTGGATGGGTATAACTTGCTGCGGTCGTTTACAAAGCCCAATAACAAATACATGCACTTTATGCGACAACACAGTCAAGCGGTGTTGATAATTATGCTGTTGGTCATTGTGTTCACGGGGGTCATCGGGCGGATGGTTAATGGGATAAGTGATGGGTTTGAATGGTTCTGGGGGTTGATGTTCTAGGGCTCTTGTTCGAATTTTCCTTCTCTGATTGCTTGTTTTGCCAGTGAAATTGTTTTTCGGTGCTTTTCATATCTCCCATAATATTCCATACCTGATTTAACAAGGCTGCGGCTTGCTTTTTCTGTTAGATTTGCCTCATTCGCAAGTCTGACAAGTTTTTGGGCTACCCGATAAAATCGTGGCAGTAGTTTCTTTTTTAATTTCTCTTTTTTGTTTTCTCGATCGATTTCTTCAAGGGTATTATTTTCCATGACCATACATATATCAAATCCCTAGACATTTGTCAATTAGCACGATTATCTTGTTCGCGTAAGTCGATGAAGTTAGGTTCGGCTGGGGGGTTTTCTTTGCGTGGCAACTTGTCTTGAATGAAAGATCGTAGCTTGCGTTCGTATAGAAGAACACTTGGGTGAAGGTATTTACTCTCTTTTGATGATCCGTATAGATTACTGGGTCTGTGGGAGGGGAATTTTCGTTTATAGAAATCTTGTATTAGTCTCTTGGTCTCACGAGGGTCGAGAGTTGTTTTGTAAGGTCTTTTATCATTGCCAATGTATTTATGGCCATGTATTTCTAGCATTGGATCATAAAAGCCACCTCTCATTGTAGCTGTTTCAACAATAACATCACCTTCCGGAGAGCGGTGAGTATTAGCGATCTCCAGCAACTCGTCCGCACATATATCATATCTCATGTTGAGAGTCTATCAAATCTCTGGACATTTGTCAATGGGGGGGCTAGAATGGAGTATGTTTATTAATAGGACAAGTTCGGAGGTTAAGGTCAAGTTGGAGGATTTCGAGGGGCCTTTGGATTTGTTATTGAGTATTATTCGTGACAAGAAGCTGGATATCAAAACGGTGCCTCTTGCAAGTGTTACGGGACAGTATATGGAGTTTTTGTCGGGTTTGGATGCGTTGAACCTGGATTTAGCAAGCGAGTTCATCGAGGTGGGGGCGACCCTGGTCGAGATAAAAAGCAAGCAGATCCTGCCGAAGCCGAGGCTTGAGGAAGAGGAGACCGCCGAGGAGTTAGAGGCACGCTTGCGTGCTAGGTTAGAGGAATACGCCTTGTTGAAAGAGGCGGGGGAGAAATTGCGAGAGCACGAAACGCTAGGGCGGTTTTACAAGCCCGCAGAACCAATCAAGGAAATTATAAAGTACACAATGGATGGCGTTGGGATGGAGGACTTGGTAACCGCCTTTACCAAGATGATTCAGCGGTTGGACAGGAAAGCTCCGCCTCCTGCACGAATGATTCGTTTAGACAGGTTTAGTGTATCCGACAAGATGGCTGAGGTCAGAAGGCGTTTAGAGGTCGAGTCGGGTTTTTCGGTATTCAGTTTGTTGGACGAAGAATCTACTAAGTCGGAGGTTATTAATGTGTTTCTTGCCTTGTTAGAGTTGTTGAAAATGAATGAGATTCGTGTTGTTCAGGAGAGCAAGTTTGGGGAGATTGTGATTGAAAAGGGTCAGGGTTGAGATTAGGCTTCGATACTTGGCTCGTTCATAATTTCTTTTAGCTGGTTCATTAGTTGAGCAACCTCATACGGTACGACCCGGTAGGCACCGGTTAAATTGACATTAATTCTGGCGAGGGCAGTCTTGGCCTCGTCGGAGGTTAGGGTTTTACTTTCCAGTTTAGGCGAGATTTCCTCTATAATTTTTTCGATTCTTTCCTTTCCAATTTTCATGCCAGCGTTTGCCATGTCCACTTGACCTAATGCCCTGCCTAGGTTACGGTCGGTTCGGTTTTGGTCGTCTGATTTTCCAAACATTTTTCCTCCTTTTATTTTCCATCCATCCTTTGGATATGTTCATCAATGAATTCGACGAGTTTTTTTTGCGTACTTTCTTGTGCCCACGACATAGAGTTATCGTATTCTTCGGCCGATATGTCCTTTATGTGACGATAGCGGTGATATTTTTGCCATGCGTATTTTTCATCAAGTTCGTTTAGTTTATCAATGCACTTGACTAATTCCAGTGTAGCAAGTTTTTTAGGGTCGCCCATGCGATTCCAAGGCCCATCAAGAGGGTCATACGATATAACACTAGCATAAGTGCCGCGGGATACTACAGTTATTTCTTTCCCATCATCGCTGATGAATTTATCATTCTCATCTGTTTGCGGAAATCTCATGTTCATATTGTAATGGAATTTTGCTTGCATGTCAATATCGTTTGTTGGTATGATGGGGCATGAGCAAAATTGAGGCGGTGTTGTTTCTGGCGTCCGATGGGGTGACGGTGGACTTTTTGTGTGAAAAGTTAGGCTTGGAAAAGTCCGAGGTTGAAGAAGCGTTGAAGGGGCTTAGGGAAAAGTATAGTGGGGCAAGTGGAATTCACTTGATTAAGTTCAAGAATTCGTGGCAGTTGTCCACGAACCCTGCGTACCAGGAAGAGGTCGCGATGATTTTGAACCCCGTGCGGGAAAAAGCGTTGACGCGATCGGCCCTGGAGACCCTTGCAATTATTGCGTACAAGCAGCCATTAACGCGTCTAGACATCGAGGACATTCGTGGGGTTGACAGTGCGTACGCCCTGCAGATTCTTTCCCAGAACAATATGATTGAAGTTGTTGGTCGAAAGGATACCGTTGGGAATCCATTGATTTACGCGACCAGTGACGAGTTCCTGAAACGATTCGAGTTAGAAAGCATCGAGGAATTACCTAGTTATGAGGACCTGATTGAAAAGATTAAAGTAATTTCGACAAAAGAAGACGAATTGATGCCTAGGGTTGATGCCTAAACTATCATCATGCGAATTTTGAAATTATCAGTGTTTTTTGGCTTGTTGACCTTGCTGGTCGGGTGTTATGGCAGTGCGTATGCACTGGACTATCCGCGAGGGTTACGGGTGAATTCCGATAATCATATTGTTTGGGAATCGGTCAAGAGTGACGAGCATAAAGAAATAGAATACCAAATTCGGTGGTTATCCAGTGAGCCAAATATGACACATGATTTCCGCAATATCAGTGGGACATTCTTTGATCCGAAAACCATTCCTGCGGCAGATTTGCCGTCGGAGGGACAGAAGCTGCAGTTTGAGGTTAGGGCGATTGTGCCAGGTTCAGCCGTTGCAGGGCAAAGCCTTGTTCAAACCTATTACAGTCGTTGGAACGCAGTTAACTGGACCAGGGCGTCTTGACAAAATGGCGTTCTGGTGGTAAATTCAGCAGATGAATGTAAAGTTGCGATTTTTGAATATGGCAAAGACCGCAACCACTGAGAGGGATTTAAAGAGGATATATAGGGAACTTGTAAAAGAAGTTCATCCAGATAGTAATCCCAAGGAAAGCAGCGAATATTTTAACAGGCAATTTAACGAATTGACAAATATATATCATCAGGCTGTTCAGGAGCAGGCGTGGTTGCGGACTGGGGGAGTTAAGAATGCTGATTCCTTTGAAGAGTTTTTTGCCAGGATGCAGGCGGAACACGATATTTTTAGGGGAAGTATGAAAGCAAGCGATGCAGCATGGAGGGCAAAGCAGGAGGCGCTTTGGAAGGAATTTGACGAGAAGCAGAAAGCTCGTCAAGAAGAACATGAAGAATGGAAGAGAAAGAATCAAGCGGATCATGAGGATTGGATGAAGAAGAGCCAAGAAGCCCGCGCGGAACAAAGTAAAGGGCATGAGGAATGGAAGGAGACAATGAGAAGAGATCATGAGGAATGGATGAAGAAAATGAGCGACCTTAGTGCGAGGGTGGAGCAATCCAGGGTGAAGTTTAATAAATGGATGATGGGAATCCTTGTTACTTATGTAATGCTTATAGCAACTATGATTGGGGTTGTCGTAACCATCGCAAATAATTGGGAGGATTCTACCACTCAATATCCTCAATCGGTTTTGGAGATGGATTTAGAATAACCTCTTCGGCGAGTCCGTTCTTGATTGTGATGACCTTGTCGGCCATGTCTTTTAATGCAGAGTTGTGGGTAACGAGGACAACGGTGCGGTTATGTTCACGGCAAATGTCATGAAGAAGTTTTAGGATTTTTTTACCTGTTTCGTAATCCAAAGCTCCTGTTGGTTCGTCACAGAGGATGATTTTAGAATTTTTTGCGACCGAACGGGCGATTGATACACGCTGTTGCTCGCCACCGCTGAGTTGGGAAGGGAAGTTATTTTTGCGATCGGTCAGGCCGACTTGCTCCAACACTTCTAGGGGCTTGAGGCTCTCTTTCCTGATCTCGGTTGCCAGTTCAATATTTTCAAGTGCAGTCAGGTTTGGCATTAGATTATAGAATTGAAAAACAAAGCCCACCATATCGCGGCGGTATTTGACCATTTTTGGCTCGTTAAATTTGGCGACATCTTGTCCGTCGACCATCATTGTACCACTGGTCGCCCTGTCCATGCCCCCTAGGAGGTTTAATAAGGTGGTTTTACCCGCACCCGATGGTCCGACGATAACGACGAATTCGCCCTCGTTGATTTCGAAGTTTAGGCCTTTTAGGGCATGCACGGGGCCAGACGCCATTTTATAGGTTTTAATGACATCGTCAAACTTGATGAAGGCTTGAGTCCCTTCTGGTTCTTTAATCTTCTTTTTTTTGCTCATTCTTTGATTGTCCACAAAAATTAGGACTTGTCAAGCAAGTCCTAATACTGAATCGTGGGTTTGGTCTAGTTCGTCCTCGTCTCCAAGTTCGGTATTGAAGTTATCCCACCACTTTTGATCTTCTGTATCTTTTGTTTGTTTTTCTCTAGTTTCGATTGTTAGGCGTTTGCGTTTTTCCTCTGTCCCTAGGTCCCATGTTGTTGGTTGAATCATTTTAAGTTTCTCCTTTATTTTGATTTGACTGCACAAAAAAACTCGGCTTCTTCCCTGGATTAGAGGTTGCCGAGTCCGCAATCAAAAATTAGACGGCTCAGCAACCCATTATGGAGGAATAGAAGAAACCAAGCCTTTTTGTGCAGTTCATGGAATGAGTGTAACATGGCTGTTGACACTTTGGCAAGCGAAATGTTAAATTTATTTATGGAAAATAGAGATAATGCAGTAGAAATAATTGAGGAGGAATCACATCAAGAGCCAAACTTGTGGGGGTATCAGCCTGTTACTGACCCTAACCATCCTGGGTGGTTGTACGGTGGGGCTGTGATTGGTATGGGGGCCTCGGTTACGGCTGGTTTAGCCGCTTATACGGGTCTTGATGGACTTGCAGGTGAGTTAGGGGGCTTCTTAGGCCTTATGCCAGGAATACCCATTTCTGGAGGACTAGGTGTTTTTCTGGGTCAGAAGTTCGCGGAATTAATTAACAAGAATGCATACCGTAAACTGGCAAGAGAGGAGAAGAAAGTCAGGGAAGAATTGGTGGAAGCAGCCATTGCACATGGTGTAAAGCATGGTGATGTGGAAGGTAAGGTGAAGTCATTGGTTGATAGATTTTGTGATGAGGCATTTGCAATGATGCGTTCGCGAAAAATGCCTGAGTTGTACGCGGATCAGACGCGCAAGCAGAGAAATGTCGCAAAGATTGACCGCAGAGGTATTCTGGATGGAATTAAAGAGGACAATTTCGAGTTTATCGATTTGCGTGAAAATGGTCGAAAGCATTGACAGTTTGGTAAAAATGCTGTAGAGTCTTTACTTATGAAAGTAGAAGTAAGAGATGGTGAAGTAGCATGTTCAAATGTGCGGATGTATTTTGCACAGGAATCCTTGCGTGATAGATTTGCGGAAGAGGGCGAGATAGTCGCCGTTGAAGAGTACGACCCGTTTAAGGTCGGAGGCAAGCGGTTCGGTAAGCCAGGAACTATGGTGGACCTTGACGAGGCATTTGAGCAATGCAAAAAATGTCAAACCAATGTGTTCTTTAAAGACACTGCAAAGAAAAAGGATTGCCTGATATACAATAAAATGAAAAGGCAAGGCAGAATGCAAGAGCAAAAAATTCAAGCACCACGCAAGACGATGGGTGATAAAGTCGCCGATTGGGTTGTAGGAGATATTTCGTTTGATTAAACTAGGGAAGTTAGTGATTGATGGCCAAGTGTTTTTGTGTTAAACTCGGCACATGAAAAAAGAAATTGAAGTTGCGTTGTCTGGATTGAAGACTGAGGCGGATTGCCAGGCATTTCATGTGGCGTGGCTGGGAAAAGATGGACGGATTACCGCGGCGGTTCAGGGTTTGCGTAATTTGCCGCATGAGGAGCGTGCCAAGGCAGGGCAGGAGCTTAATATCTTGAAACGCGAAACGGAAGCATCGTTCTTTAAAAGACAGGAAGGTATTAAACAAGCGGCAGCGGATGCAAAGTTAATGAACGACAAGCTTGTGGATATAACAATCCCTCCGATAGGGGAAGTGAAGGGCAGTTTGCACCCAATTACGCGCGTAATGCGTGAAGTCGAGGAGGCATTCGCATCCATGGGTTTTATTATCGAGGATGGTAATGAGATTGCGACGGAGGACGAGAATTTTACCTTTTTGAATATTCCTCATAGCCATCCAGCGAGGGATATACAGGACACATTTTGGTTGTCTAATGGTAATGTATTAAGGACACATACCACAGCGATGCAGAATGGATTGTTGCAAAAATATGGCCCAGAATGTCGTGTCTTGTTCCCCGGTAGGTGTTATCGTAATGAAAACCTGGATGCCAGTCACGATATGGCATTCTTTCAGGTTGATGGAATAATGGTGAACAAGGATATCTCGATTGCGAATTTGATTTATTTCATGAAGACTGCCTTGTCGGCGGTGTTCAAGAAGGACATAGCGGTGCGGTTGCGTCCTGGGTTCTTTCCTTTTACCGAGCCGTCGTTTGAACTGGATGCGTCTTGTGCGTTCTGCGAGGCCAAGGGCTGTTCAACATGCAAGCAATCGGGTTGGATAGAGTTTTGTGGTTGTGGCATGATTCATCCGAATGTGTTGAGGATGGCGAATATTGACCCAGAGGTGTATCAGGGATTTGCGTTTGGGTTTGGGTTGACTCGGTTGGCGATGCTGAAATTCGGGGTCAGTGATATTAGGGTGTTTAACAGCGGCGATGTCGAGAAATTGAAGGCGGTGGGGTAGTGGAGAAATTTGAAAAACCGACGATTGTTTTGGCTAGTGGCTCACCTTATCGGGCAAAGCTGTTGAAGGATAAGGGTTTTTCGTTTGTGAAGGTGTTAAGACCTATTGACGAGGATAAGTTGAACGCTGAATTCAATCACGAGGATGTGAGCAGGGTAGAGTGCGAGGAGTATGTTAGGGGTCTAGCGTTGGCTAAGTTGCAACCTTTTATTGACGACCCGATTGAAGGTGGGGCCGTTGTAACGGCAGATACCGTTGTGTGGTGCAAGCGGAAAATATTGGAAAAACCTCTGACCAAGGAGAAATGTTTACAGCAGCACGAGTTTGTCAGTGGCGGGAGTAGTTACTATATCACGGGATATGCGGTGGTGTTTGATGGGCGGATTGAGACAGAAGTCAAGGTTACCAAGTGCCGAACGAAAGAGTTTCCAAAGTCCGCGATTGAAGCAGTATGCAATGAGGAATGGACATGGAAAGTTGCGGGACATAGGGCAGACGGGGAATTGGCACCGTATTGCAGTATGCCCGATGGCGGACGAGAGAACTGGATTGGGTTGTGCACAAAGGTTTTGAATCAGTTGCTGAAAAAGGTTGGATATAAAAGGAGGTAAGCATGAGTGAACTGGTTTTTGTTACTGGGAACCAGCATAAGGCAGAAATGGCGTCGAAGATGCTTGGGGTTGCGGTTGGATATCAAAAGGTGGATGTGCCGGAGATACAGTCGCTGGACCTGCGGGAGATTATCGAATTTAAACTGCGGGAGGCATATAAGATTACTGGCAAGACAGTAATCGTCGAGGATGTGTCGTCGGAGTTTTCTGAGCTTGGGCGCCTGCCTGGCACGCTTGTTAAATTTTTTGTAGACGAAATGGGTGTCGAGAAAATGTGTGGGTTAATTGGGAGTAATCGCAAAGCTGTTGTAAAATGTATCTTAGGCTGGACTGATGGAAAAGATGTGCAGTTTTTCGAGGGAAGATTGGATGGGCAAATTGCGGACCAACCAAGGGGCAAGGGTGGTTTTGGCTTTGATAAAATATTTGTGCCAAATGGGTTTGGCGGCAAGACTGCTGCGGAGTTGACTGATGAGGAATATGACGAATATTACTCGCAGACTAAGAGATTTGATAAGATGAAGGAATTTATAGGAGGTGGTAAATGAAGCTGAGTTTGAATTGGTTGAAAGAGTTTGTAGATTTAGAGGGGATTAGTCCTGAGCAAATTCGTGATGAATTGAGTCTAAAAACGGCCGAGGTCGAGGGTTTTGAGGTGAAGGGTGCTGGGATCTCAGGTGTTGTGGTGGGACAGATCATTACCTCGAAATCGCATCCAAGCTCCAAAAAGCCGTTGAATGTCTTGACGGTTGACCAAGGTGGCAAGATTGTGCCTGTAGTATGTGGTTGCCCAAACAGCAGTAAGGTCGGTATGAAAGTTGCCTTTGCTAAAGTTGGTGCGGTAATTCATGGTGGTTTTCAAGTCAAGGAAGCGGCTTTGGCGGGCGAGGCTAGCCACGGTATGTGTCTTGGTGCGGACGAGTTGGGGATGCTTGGCTTTCAAACGAACCTAATAGAAATTGATCAAAAAGTTCCAACTGGCACGCCTATTCACGAGGCATTGCCTGAGCTAGGTGATGTTATATTTGAAATTGATAACAAGTCAGTAACAAATCGCCCTGACTTGTGGGGGCATTATGGGGTTGCTAGGGAACTTTCCGTTATTTTTAACAAGAAGCTAAGACCCTTGCCTGTCAGTGACTTGAGTAAGTTTGACGGCAAGACATCGGTTTCCGTCAAGATTGAATCTCCGGATGATTGCTATTCATTTGGGGCGTTCAAAGTGGAAAATATTATGGTTAAACAGGCTCCACAGTTTATACAAACAAGGTTATATTACTGTGGAATCAATCCACATGGGTTCTTGGTGGATTTAAGTAACTATATTATGTTGGAGCTGGGGCAGCCAAATCATGCTTTTGACGCGTCCAGGGTTGGGGCGATGTCTGCAGGAAGGGGCAACGGCGGCAAATTTGTAACCCTGAAAGATCAGGAAATTGATGCGAAATCAGATTATCTGTTCATTAAAAGTGATGGCAAGCCCGTCAGCTTGGCTGGAATTATGGGTGGTCAAAGCAGTATGATTTGTGATGGGACAAATTCAGTAGTGTTCGAATTCGCCACATTTAATCCTTGGACAATCAGGAGAACCAGTCAAGATTTAGGGATAAGAAGTGACAGTTCCGCAAGATACGAGAAGAGTCTAGATACAAACTTGAACAAAGTTGGTGCGGCAAGGGCTGTTAAATTATTAGGCCAGCTTGACAAGGGAGCAAGGGTTGCTTCGAATTTTAACTGGCAAATTGCAAAGCCCACGACCGAGAAAACTATTGAGCTGTCCAAAAAATATCTGGAACGATTCACTGGGATAAAGTTTGATTACAAGGTGGTTAAAAAGAACTTGGCAGGGTTGGGGTTCAGGCCCGTTATTAAGGGAGATGCGATTAGTATTACCGTGCCGACATGGCGGGCTACAAAGGACATCAATTTAGCGGTTGATGTTATTGAAGAGATCGTTCGAATGCATGGATTTAATAATATAGAGGCAAGACCGCCGCATGTTGAGCTGTTACCAGTGGAAAAATTGGCGGAAAAGCGAGTAGTGGATGATATAAAAGACTTGCTTGTTAACAAGTTCAATCTTAGTGAAGTTCATACTTATATCTGGGCAGGAACGGGCGAGTTAGAGGTTTTGAACAGTGTAGCGGGCGGAAGACCAACAATACGAAACAGTATGGCAGAAAGCTTGTTTAAAATAAAGGGTGACAGGGTTTTTGAAATCGGTGAAGTATTCAGAGAGGGTAAGAGTATTAAGGAGCTAGGGATATTACTGCAGTCTAAGCATGCGTCACGCGAAGAGTTATATAAGGAGCTGGGTAGTATTATCCGTGACATTATTCCTGGGGTTAAATTCAAACTTGGGGAGGGGTTGTACTCTTTTCTGCATCCAAAAAATAATGCTAGTTTTGTTGGTGGCTTTGTGGGTATTGTCAAGACCCAAAATGCAGCGGTTGCATGTATTTCTTTGAATGATTTAGAAAACTATCTTACATTTACGCCAGTTAAAAATATTAAGGTATCAAGATTCCCAAAGACAACTCTTGATTTCACAATAACACATGATGGTGTATTTGGCGAGGTCGAGAGTATCTTGGAAAAGTTTAAGAATGAATTAGTAACGGGATTCAGGTTAAAAGATATATACGGTACAAAGTATACCGTAGAGTTTACGGTGCTCAGTTATGAAAAAACCCTTACTGCGGAAGAAATCCAATCCGTACACAGGGCTATTTCGGAATTCATTAAGTCAAAAGGGTTAAAGGTGGACGAGTAAGATTAAGGAGCTCCAGGAACATAAGGGTCAGGGAGTATCATCGGCAAAGCGGTCTCGAAGATGGCGAATAGTCCTATGAGTAAGAGAATTGCAATCACTGCGTAAACCATTTGGGCTTTCGCATTTCGTCGTTTGGATTCATCCTCGGCCTTAGATATTTGAACGCCGAGATAGATTGCTAGCAAGCTTGTCATACCAAGCATTAAGCCTAGGAATACGCGATACAACCAAGCCACTCCATCATTGCCAGATAAGTGTGCGGCTATGTGGATGACTGGGTTATGACTGCTGGCTACGCCGCCTGTCCCATCTTCACCCTCGGGGAGGAGGAAGCCAGACAATGCTCCCCAAATTGCAATAATTGCTAAGACTACCATGATACCCAAGACCGTCCAGACCATTTGGCCTTTGACATTTTTTCGCTTTTGCTCGTCATCGGCAAGTGCCAGGCGCCAGCCTAGGAAAAGTGCGAATATTTTTGCTGCGGAAACAACGGCAATTGATAATGCCGCTGATACCGAGGCAAGAGTCGCTACTAGATTTCTTACTTCATCTTCTGCTCCACCCATGTTCCAAGTCTAGCAGGGAAAGTCCGGGGTTGGCAACTAGAAAGTGTGTGAAATATTGAACCAGTTATTGTCGTCAAGGAACTCTAGGATTTCCAGTGTGAAGCCACCAATGGTAAATCTGGTTTGTCCAATTGCTGTTGCCAAATACAGAGATGATTGGTATCCGCCGATATAGAGGTCTGGATATGCCCACATCAAAACCTCCATAGGTAAGCGGGCAGGTAATACGGTGATGCCTCTGGCCTGCATTGCGGCATCTGTGGCTGTGTACGCTGGGTGAGGTTTCCACATGAGAATGTAATCATCACTAAATTCTTCAATTATTTGATCAAGGATAGTAGTTGCAAGGGTAGGTGAATTTGGATTTGTGCCACTGATTATCATTATGGGCTTTTCTTGGTTATTGAAGTATCCATCAAGTGCGGTTCGCAATGGCTGGTCTCCGATTTGGAAGGTCGGGTGTCCAATTGTCGCATTAAAGAACAAGTCTCGCATTTCTGGGGTCAAGCGATGCAGAAGGTCTTGTGGCTGGACTTTGACAAGGGATGCCTGCATCAGCATTTGACGAACCGCAGGAGTTGCATGTGGGTGTAGGAACATAAATTCTGGGAACTGCATCCACCATTCTACATTAGGCATCATTGCAGCGGCTAGTGAAAGATTTCGTGTGTCCGTCAGAACGCTCGGTGTTACCTGGGCAGTTCCCTTGAATATTTCCAGCCAATCCTCCAGTTTTTCTTGGGTACCTGTGAAATCCACCATTGTAAAAAAGTGGTGGTATGTGGCGGTTCCGTTTGTTATTAGGGTGATATGGGCTCGCTCCAGCGGGATATTATTTCGCAGCAGGGCATAGAAAGGCAGCAAAGTCATAAAGTCATCGACAAAGAAGTGGTATGTTGATCCTGGGTTTACCTCCTCGATATCGGCGACTAGTTGTCTTGTTCGTTCGGCTATGACTGTTGGGGTTACTGCTATGTTTGCGTCACCTGGCGAAAAGAGCTGAACATGATCGGGCATTTTGTTGACATAATAGGTGTTGTCGCGACCAAAGAACACATATGACGGAGTGTCATGTGATAAAAAATGCAGAGAACTGTGCAGAATAGGCAGGGTAGCGTAATTTACATAAATAAAATTCACATCAGAGCGTACAACGGTATAAGGGCGGTTCAGCATTCTGTTGTATCCGATAAAGTAAGATAGAATTCCCGTTCCGACAATTAAGGTTGCAAGGGCAAAGCTCGCCACTGACCAAAGAATAATTTTGTTTCTCATGGTCTATTATTCGACAAAATAGTAACCTTAGTCAACTAAAAAAACACCCCGCAAGGTGTTTTTTATATTAACTGAAATCTAGACCATGGCTGATATCGCACCGAATACTGCTACTAATCCAAGACAAAGGATAACCGCAACAATCGCCCATACTAGTCTTGCCTTGGCCTCTTTACGCTTGGACTCGTCCTGAGCTGTTGCCAACTGTACACCAAGCCAGATGGAGTACAATGTTGCAATAGCGGCAAGCACGATCATGATTGGCCATACAATATCAGAAATCGGCCCAATAATAGCCCTTGCTACATCTTCCGCACCTGGGCCACTGCCACCTGCTGGAGCACCCAACATCCCCCCGATTCTTGCTAAAATGTTACCCATACACTACCCCCTTTTTTTCGCTAATATTTTATTTTGCGAACTTCTGCAAAATATTATACTAAATATTTATCACGGCAAAATAAGGGTGTCAAGCGATTTTTGTCACTTTTTGCAAAAAAAGTTTATTTTAATTTCACCACTGAAAACAAGTTTCGTCCTTTAATTGGCCCTGAAAAGTTCGCAAAATAAAATATTAGCGAAAAAAAGGGGGTAGTGTATGGGTAGTATATTAGCAAGAATTGGGGGGATGTTGGGATCTCCGGCAGGTACACCGCCAATAGATGATGTTACTGACGCAATCCTAGCACAAATATCCGCCATAGTATGGCCAATCATGACCGTACTTGCGGGTATTGCAGTTCTGTATTCCATCTGGCTTGGTGTACAGTTGGCAACAGCTCAGGACGAGTCCAAGCGTAAAGAGGCCAAGGCAAGGCTAGTCTGGGCGATTGTTGCGGTTGTTCTGTGTCTAGGGTTAACTGCTATCTTCCTTGCGATTGCGAATGTAATGTAGGGATTATAAAAACACCTTGCGGGGTGTTTTTTTTTAGGGTATGATGAGGGGTGAGAAGGCGAAGGGCATACTTCAAGACGATAAACAGAATGTTCGCTACGAACAAGGTGAGATTATTTTTGATTGCAGCGATGACAATGATAAGCGTCGCAATGGTCAGTGGTATTGGTTCGGTTCCTCCGCGTATGAGGTATGCAATCGAGGCCGCCAGGGCGGCTGGGACGCACACCGAGGAGAATTTAGGATTTATTTATATGCAGGCTTTGGGTATTGAGAGGATAAGTTTTGTGTTCCCCCTGTTTTTTATTGCCGTAACATGTTTGGTTGTGTTCATGACGATAACGCGAATGATCGAAAGTGAGAGGGGGCAGATTGGAACATTAAAGACTTTGGGGTATCGTCAAGACCAAATTGTTGCGAAGTATATTTTCTTTACCCTGGTTGCCTCCGTCATAGGGGTGGGACTTGGAATGTTGTTAGGGCATTATGGTATGGCGTCCGTTATATTTCATTCAATCCGAAATTTCTATGGGTTGCCAAATGTTGCGGATAATGTGCCTCTTGTGGGTTTAACAATTATGCTTGTAATGGTTGCGTTTTCACTTGCCGTGACGGGGTTTACAGCACTGCATGTTGCAAGGCATCGGCCATCAAAGTTGCTGATGGGCAAATCCCCAAAGGTCGGGGGGAAGATATTGCTTGAGAGGATTCCGTTTATTTGGAGGCCTCTGCCGTTCAGGTACAAGTCCAGCCTTAGGAATATTTTCAGATATAGAGTTCGTTTTTTCATGACAGTGTTTTCTATGATGTTTTCGACTGCTTTGGTATTTTGTGGAATGGCACTAAGTTTCGCAATAGCCTTGTCGGAACCAGCAATGATAGACACAATCAGGCCTATATCGACGATTATAGTTCTGGCGGCGATTTTCCTGAATGCTATGGTGATCTATAATATTACAAACATCAATATTGACGAGAGAAAGCGGGAAATAGCGACACTCAAAGTTCTGGGGTACAGACCTTTGGAAGTTTGTGGCTATGTGTTTAGGGAGATATTCTTGCTTACCATTATTGGTGTCGCGTTTGGTCTGCCTGCGGGGTACTTTGTGATGGATTTCTTTTTCCAGTATCTGGAATTTGGTGGAATTCAGTATGTTAATTGGTATGTTTGGATTATAACCCTGGTGCTTAGCTTTGTGTCTCTTGCTATGGCTGATTTATTGTTGTTTAAAAAAATTCATAAGATTGACATGAATACCAGTCTCAAGGTTGTGGAGTGATGATTTTCGTATAAATATGCTTGCATATTCGACATAATCCGAGCTACACTAAATCGTGAGAACAAATAGGTTTCGTCTTTTTGCCTTCCTGTTTGCAGGCATCTTTGTATTCTGTGCCGTCGTGATGGGGGTGGTTCTTGTAGGTCCTGGGAGTTCTACGGATGTACAGGCCCAGACAATTAATACGCATGGTATTCCAGTGACATTTACAGGTTCTGTTGCGGGGTCATCCCCGACTGCGACAGGCACAGGGAGTACCGCTCCTTACGGACCGTTTAATCATACTTTTGGTGGTCCTATGACAATCATTACTGTTTCTGTGGGTGAAGGGTTCCGAATAACAAGTGCGACTGCCTCGGGTACTATTACGGCTTTCGCCTCGGGAAGTTGGTTTATGGGCTCAGGCAGCAGCGGTCCATGGACCGTAGGATGGCCGCAAAGTCATAATGTTCATGCCGAAGTACGGACTTCGGGGAATATAGTAGTTTCTAGTGTTTGGACCAGTGCAAGTAGCAGCACCAGCATTGCAGCTAACGGAAGGTCGGCTACTATAACTATAAATCTTCAGGTTTCCACAAGCTTTGGTACTGGAGGAGCTCCTGGTTTTGGCAGTGGTAGCGGCAGCGGTACCGTCAGCGGTATTAATGTCGCCGTGGCACAAGACCCGCCAAGAGCAGTAACCTGGAATACCGGCGGCGGAACCTGGAGTAATGCTTTACCAAGTGGTATTACTGGAGGAGGTAATGGCACAAGCACCGCTAGATCCAGTTCCGAGAATATAGGTTCAACACTTGCTGACAATCGCCCAGGAACCTTGACTCGTTCAGGATTTAACTTTAACGGCTGGTCTCCTGCTGGTGCGGTTCCGGAAGGGTCGGGTGCATGGGCACGGACGGCTCAGTGGACGGCTATACCTGTGACCAATGTTAATGCCAGCGTCACTTTCCGACGAACAGATACTAATGCCACCCAAAATGTCAGTCGAACAGTTCCACAGAATACTAATCAATCATTTTCTCAACCTTTCCCGGCACAAACCCCACCAGCGAATCATACTTGGGGTGGATGGAGCCCGGCCTCCGTCACCGTTAATGTAGGAAATGGTGGAAACAGGGGGACATTTGATGTTTCTCCTGTGTTTAATCGAATAAATCATACTATTACATGGAACACGGGCGGGGGAACTTGGGCTAACGCTTTGCCCGCTGGTGTATCTGGCGGAGCAATCAACACCGCAACCAACAGAACCAGTCCTGAGGGGCAGGGGTTGACCCCAACCGATTCGCGTCCTGGAATTCTGACTCGCCCTGGGTGGCGATTTACGGGATGGAGTCCATCTGGAGTTGTTTCTAGCGCCCACACTCGAACTGCCCAATGGGTGCAGCAGCATACAGTAACTTGGAACACAGGAGCTACTGATGCGGTATGGGTAACGGCTCCGCCATCTGGTGCAACGGGCGGTGCCATTAGCACCGCAGCCAATCGAACAAGTGTCCATGATGTAAATACTATACCAGTTGCTACAATACCTGGGGCGTTAGGTAGAGAAGGGTATTCCTTTGATGGTTGGAGTCCTGCCGTCACAGCTGTCTCAGGGGCTAGAACACACACCGCACAATGGCGGCGAAATTTTGGAAATCTGCCTGCAGATCCAAACCCAATCCCCGAAAATTGGGAACGCGGCTGGAATATACTTCGCCTTCACTTTGGGGCTGGGAACGCGGCGTCAACACCACTGCCTGGCTTTGACTTGAACGAGAATGGTTCAACTGCAACACGATTCTATGAACCTACAAGTGAATCTTCCAGGCAATTGCCAACAGTTGAACAAATGAACGCATGGGCTGCAAATGAACAAAGTCTTGTAAACCACAGATTCCTTGGTTGGTACACAAACCCAAATTGGAATGTGGCAACAGGTCAACGAGTTACACAAATTCCTGCAGGATTAACGGGGGTATTACGCTATTACGCACGCTGGACGAATCAGTGGCTGATGGATTATATCTCCGCGGGACATGCTCACTCTTTAGGTATTCGTGACGGTCAATTGTGGGCCTGGGGGCAAAACTCCTTCGGTCGAACAGGGCTAGGCATTAATTCAGGTAATACCCTTGTCCCAACCCGAGTTGGAACTGCATCAAATTGGGCGTCTGTTTCGGCGGGGATTTGGCATTCGCTAGCCGTGACTACTGATGGTCAATTGTGGGCGTGGGGGGATAACATGTTCGGCGAAATAGGGTTAAATATCGAGGGCGGTAACTCACTTGTCCCAACCCGAGTTGGAACTGCATCAAATTGGGCATCTGTTTCGGCGGGTAATCGCTTTTCGTTGGCCGTGACTACTAATGGTCAATTATGGGCTTGGGGGCATAATCATTCAGGGCAAACAGGGTTAAATTTGCCTGGTATACACAGCGTTCTCACCCCAACACGAGTTGGAACGGCATCAAATTGGGCATCTGTTTCGGCGAGTTGTGGTGCTCACTCGCTGGCTGTGACTACAGATGGTCAATTATGGGCTTGGGGGCTGGGTAATTCTGGTCAAACAGGATTAAATATCGAGGGAGGTGGCACCGTCACCCTCGTTCCAACACGAGTTGGAACTGCAACAAATTGGGCGTCTGTTTCAGCGGGTAGTTTCCACTCGCTAGCCGTGACTGCCGATGGCCAATTGTGGTCATGGGGGGCTAACACTAATGGCGAAACAGGATTAAATATTCAAGGAAACACTGTTGTTCCGACTCGTGTCGGAGTGGCATCAAATTGGGCGTCTGTCTCGGCGGGCAGTTGGCATTCACTTGCCGTGACTGTCGATGGTCAATTATGGGCCTGGGGGTCTAACGACAATGGCAAAACAGGCTTAAATATCGAGGGAGGTAACACTCTTATTCCAACACGAGTCGGAACGGCATCAAATTGGGTGTCTGTATCGGCGGGCAGTTGGCACTCTATTGCTGTTATAACCGACGATCAAATATGGGCCTGGGGGTCTAACGCCTTTGGGCGGACAGGGATGAGTACCGTTGCGGGCAACACCCTCGTCCCGCATGATATACCCATATCCTGAATTAATGTGATATCAACTACTGGAAATAGTAGTTGCATAATCGACATAATCCGAGTTACAATAAATCATGGCTAATAAATTTAGACTTTTTGGATTTATGTTCGCAGGTGTTTTTGTATTCTGTGCCGTCGTTGCGGGGGTGGTCTTGTATACCTCGGGAGGGCAGGATAATGTGGAGGCGACTGGGCCTCTTCAGATGCCTATCGCCCAGATAGCCAGCGGAGAGACGCAAGCGTTCGCAGTAACTCAGAGCGGTCAACTGTGGGGGTGGGGGGCTATAGGAGGGTCTGTCGCAGGGCAGCAAGCTCATGTCTTCCCAACAAGAATTGGTACGGCGACTAATTGGGCAAATGTATCAACAACTGGTGGGTCAATACATGCAACAACAACGAATGGTCAGATCTGGGGTTGGGGGGCCAATAACAGAGGGCAGGTAGGGGATGGAACAACTACTCCTAGACTAAACCCTGTTCGCGTCGGAACGGCAAGTAATTGGTCGCAAGTTGCGTCTGGATTAGGGCATGTCCTTGCATTGACAACAACTGGCCAGCTTTGGGCGTGGGGCATGAACGACAACGGTCAGGTCGGTGATGGCACAAGAGTAGATCGTCTTTCTCCTGTTCGAATCGGAACGGCCAGTGATTGGGCGTATATTTCGGCTGGCTGGGGTACTTCTTTTGCAATTAACACAAGTGGGCAACTTTGGGCTTGGGGTGATAACAGGAGTGATCCTTTTGCTGAAATCGGTGGAAGTCTGGGTTTAGGGTCTGATTTATTTGTGCGCTTGAATCCAGTGCGTGTTGGAACTGCAACAAACTGGGCAACGGTTTCGGCGGGTGGGGGATACGCACTTGCCACAACCACGAATGGCCAACTTTGGGGTTGGGGTAGAAACACAGCAGGTCAGATTGGTGATGGTACTTTAACTAACCGCATGGTGCCTACCCGAATCGGTGCAGCATCTAATTGGGCGAGGGTTTCAGCAGGTGGAAATGCTGGGTCGGTTATTCCATCTGGGGGCTCTTCGTCTGCGATAACTACGACTGGGCAGCTATGGACTTGGGGTTGGAATGCCTGGGGACAGATTGGTGATGGCACAACCGTTAATCGCCATTCTCCTGTTCGAATAGGATCGGCTTCGAACTGGACTCGTACTGTATCAGGTTGGTGGGACACTTCGGCAATTAATTCGACTGGCCAGTTATTTAGATGGGGGAATGCAGCGTTTGCTAGTAACGGGCATGGAACTGTCGTTTTAGAGAGTGTGCAAGGTGGTGGACATCAGCTGGCCGAGAGGACGGTCTATTCGCACACCCCTAGACAAGTTTATATTCCACCAATGCGTGGAGTTATGTGGGATGCCGGTCTTGGCAGATTCCCAAGTTCTCCGACAAATGCATGGCTGGCGACATCTATGCATCATCAAGGTACTATCCCGGCTCCGCCTGAGCAACCAGTTAGGGATGGATTTAATTTCGCAGGGTGGACCCCTGCACTGACAGCAATGGGGGCCACACACCGTACACACACAGCCCTTTGGACGGCGATAGCAAACAATGTTGTTTCTGTGATTATAAACGAGCCTGGGGCAGGAACAGTCACTGGAAGTGGGACCTTTGCACAAGGCAGCTCAGGTCATTCAATCACCGCAGCAGCGGCAGCAGGGTGGCAATTCACTAACTGGACATTGGTAGCGGGGACAGGCACTGTGATTGCTAATGTTAACTCGGCAAATACAACATTTACAATGGGAAGTAACAATGCGACAATCAGGGCTAACTTCACACGAATTACTCATGCAGTTACCGTTACGGCGAATCCAACAAATGGGGGAAGCGTTACAGGTGGTGGGGCTCTGCAATTCGGTTTGACACGAAATCTTACTGCTAGTGCTAATGCAGGTTGGTTGTTCTCGCATTGGACAATCACAGGCTCGGGTTCGCTAAGCAATTCAGGTATGGCAAACACAGTTCTTACTCAAGGTAATGGTGCGACGACGGCTACTGCTCACTTTATACTTGGCTATGGCCAAATTCCACCGGATCCTAATCCTCAACCCGAAAACTGGGAGCGTGGCTGGAATATTCTTCGCCTTCATTTTGGTGCAGGTAATGCGGCGATGACCGCATTGCCGGGTTTTGATATGAATGAAAATGCTTCAACAGCAACACGATTCTATGACCCTGCGTCGGCCTTGACAAGGCAGTTACCGACGGTTCAACAAATGAACGCATGGGCGGCGAACGAACCAAGTTTTACTAACCACAGGTTCGTTGGATGGTACACCAATCCAAACTGGAATGTTGCAACTGGGCAACGCGTGACCGAGATTACTGCAGGTCTGACAGGTGTTATTAGGTATTATGCTAGATGGACAAATCAGTTTGTGTTGACTGAGGTGTCAGCAGGTGCAGGGGGTTGGGGAGGAAGTGCCCTGACTGATCAAGGCGAAATTGTGGTTTGGGGCAACAGTAGTTCAGGGAATCTAGGTGTGCCAGTAGGAGCAGGTACTGGGAGGCCACTCCGAATGGGAACCCGGACAGATTGGGCTCAACTTGCCAGAGGTAGTCACCATGGTCTTGGTGTAACCACAGATGGTGAACTATGGTCGTGGGGTTGGAATTATCGAGGACAGCTTGGTGATGGTACTACACTAAGAAAAAATCATCCAGTACGAATTGGAACTAGAACTGATTGGGCGTATGTTTCGGCGTCGGGGGATATTTCGTTTGCCATAACGACAGGTGGTCAGCTTTGGGTATGGGGTGCCAACACAGGGGCAACAGGGACAGGAATTGCTCTGGGCACTGATATATTGGTACCAACCCGAGTTGGAACGGCAAGTAATTGGGCTAGAGTTTTCTCAGGCTGGGATCAGACTTATGCAATAACTACTAATGGCCAGTTATGGGCTTGGGGTTCTAATTGGTGGGGTAGATTAGGTATTGGAGTGGAGCCAAGCCCTAATACTGGGCCAGGGACAATTGTTCCTTTCCCTGTCAGGGTAGGAACACGGAGCGATTGGGTGACGGTTGCAGGTGGGGGTAGCTCTAGTGCGACCCTTGCAATAAATGCAGGTGGTGAGTTATGGGCTTGGGGTTCTAATTGGTGGGGTGGTACAGGGTTAGGTACTGACTCTGGTAACGCCATTGTCCCGACGCGAGTAGGTACGGCAAGTAACTGGGCATCTATTTCGGCGGCTCAAGGACATAGTTTTGCTATAACAACAACAGGTGAGCTGTGGGCTTGGGGGAGGAATGAAGGTGGGCGAACTGGTCTAGGGCTTGATGCTGGAGTTACTCTAGTCCCGACGCGAGTTGGTACAGCCAGTAATTGGGCTAGGGTATCAGCACAGATGGATAGTGTTCAACATGGGAGAGGTATAGCAATTACGGAGAGTGGCGAACTATTCACTTGGGGAAGTGGTGAAGGATTAGGAGTACCCTTCTCCCCAGAGCCTACATTGGTGCCTACGCGGAGAGATCTGACGATTAGGTAGATTTGATTGTAAGGGTTAGTGTATTGGTGGCTTTGTCTTCTTGAACCTCGACTTGACGAGCGTTTTTAACCTCGACACGGACTTTCCCGAATTTAAAGGAAAACTTCTCGGGTTGTACTCGTGGTGTTGGAATCTGGGCGATTGGAGGTACGATAATAGGGGCAACAGGTCTTTGGCTTCGTTCACGGGTACAGCAGGCATGTTGGTGTCTGTTCGGATGTGGCCATACAAAGTGGCGGTTCTCTTCGTCGGTTATAATAAAGTTACTCATGCATTATTATATTTTTCGCTTGTGAAATTGGTGAGTAGGACATATACTTTGGGTATGTATGTAGACTTATCGACATTCGAAGGAATCTTGTTTTTGGTTGCAAGTATTATGATACTGCCTGCAATTTTATTTGCCCTGTGGACACAGATGCGGGTTCAAAGTGCGTTTAATAATTACAGCCAGCACATGAGTATGACGGGCGAAACGGGATACACCGTAGCACGGAGGCTGTTGGATGCTAATGGTTGTGGTCATGTACAGATTGAGCTAACCCATGGTCATCTAAGCGATCATTACGATCCACGCAAGAAGGTCGTAAGGTTGTCGGAGGGTGTACATAATTCATCGTCTCTGGCTGCACTAGGTGTTGCGGCACACGAGGTAGGGCACGCAATCCAGGATCATACAGGCTATGTTCCGTTGAAAGTTCGTCAAATTGTTATAAAGACGACACGGCTTGTGAATGTAGCACTGTTGCCTCTGATTGTTATTGGTATGATTGGTATGTTTATTGGATTAGGATTTATGAGTCAAGAGTTCTTCTTGTGGTTTGTTGTTGCCTTGGCGGTTATGTATGGATTTTCGTTTCTAATAAATGTAATTACACTACCTACTGAATTTGATGCATCACGAAGGGCAAAGAGAATGTTGGATGACGAGCGTATAATACAAGACCCCGCCGAGATGGACGGGGTTAAACGGGTATTGGGTGCCGCTGCTATGACTTATGTCGCGGCGTTAGTGGTTAGTTTAGTTTTCCTTCTTCGGTTTGTTGCGTTGGCCCTGATGGCATCTCGAAGGCGTTAGGATACATCTTCAGGATTTCTGTGAAGGTTATCTTGTTAATTCCAATATTTTCCATTCGTTCGGCGAAAAGGTCGATTGCCCTTTGCAATTGTTGCTTTGCGGTTCGCATGGACACTTTAGGAATTATTGATTCATCACCGAAACAAAAGAACCGAATTAACTCAGCAGCCTTTGAAGGCATATTAGCTACGAGTTGTTCGATTCTGTTATTTAGGACTATTAGTTTATCTTTTCGCTCCATCAGGTTAATCACTCGATCGATGATTGCATCTGCACTCATCAACGAGTTATGGCATGCAATAATTGTGTTTCCAAATCGCTTTTCCTCCATGCGTATTTGGTGTTCTATCCGTTGTTTATTTTGCAGGAGCACTCGTGCTACTACCCGTGCTTGGCTTAGAGTCATATGTTTTCTCCCCTTAACCCCCAACTTGCGTATGGATTGCCTTACGCAATTGTTATAAAATACTATACTTCAGGGCCAGAGTCAATACTTGCCGGCAAAGTTAAACTCTGTGTTGAATTTTCCATCTTGTCTGATAATTCGCGAATAGTCTGAGCTATTTCGCGATATTGTTTTGATTTGCCTATGCGGACGCGGCCAATTTCCTCGCCGTCCTTTATTTTTTGCAGATATTTGTTTATGCGTCCGACGGGGCGGACATATGCCTTGATTGTGAAGAGGAGAAACCCAAACCATAGGGCAAATAAACCAACCTGGGCAAGGAGAACCATAATTCCGAAACTGCCGCCTGTTGTTGCTGGGTCATCGCCCATAGCAACACCTGCGGCCATAAATGGGGGTAGGAGGCGTCCTATTAATTGTGACGCCCCTAGGAAGACTGCAGTAGATCCTGCGGTCGTTAAAAACAGTCCACCTGCCACTGTCTTGCGACGCAGGAATTGGACGAATGAAATCAGTCCAAACAAAATTGCGAGGCACAAGGCGATAATCGCTGATGCAAAAATCCAGCCGTATCCACTGTCCTCTGATGCTGCCATATTGCGGGTCGCCCAAAACAAAAAGATACTAAGCAATGTCAAGAAGACAAACATAGCGAAAAGCATTTTTGAAAGAACCCTTTTAGGCTTTTTTTCTTTTAGCTTTCGCTCTTCGTCACTCACGCATTAGTATGTGTTAAAGTTGTAAAAATACTTTAGGATCCATGTCGAGCTTAACGCATAGCATTCTTAACGAGTTGTATCCAGGCAACGATTTTTTATTGACCCAGTTACTGACTTGGCTTTGTCTAACCTGCAACATTTCACTGAGTTGCAGTTGGTTTATCCCTTTCTTTGCCATTACCTCTCGCAGGATCTCTGCGAACCTTCCTTCATCAAAGTCTTCCATATCTGACAAGTATATCTATATAAACTTCCAAGTCAAGCGGAAATTTGTCAGAATTCGACATGAATTTTATGTGATTATAGGGTGTGAAACCGAAGACAAAAAAGCTTCTGCTGTCCCTTGCAAGTCACCTTGTGTTTTTAACGATTATTGCTGTCTTGTGGCATGCACGGGTTTATGTAGTAGTGTCGCCATTTGCCTTGGCATTATTATTTGCCTCGATTTATATTCGATTGAACCCATTTGCCGTGGCGGGTGGGACATTTGTCTTGTCCCTTCTGACCGGAACAGAGCATGGGGTAGTGCTAGGTAATTTATTTGCAGTTCTGGTCTTTATAGCTTGGGCAATGATAGCCAAGAAGAAAAACCAGTGGTGGATTGCAATACTTAGCTTTATTGTGGCACATGGTGTGATTGTTTATAATTTCGAGAATATTTATTTGGGTTTGATTAGTGTTTTGATTGGGTCCGTATTTTTGTTTAATTTGATTATTCTGATAAAGGCAGTAAAAGAGCGGAAGGGTAAAATTCCATGGACAATTGACCAAAAGATTTGCCTTTGTGTATTTGTTGTGGTGTTTGCATTGGGTCTGGGTGGAATGGATAGCGACTATTTCTCGACGCACAAGTTCGTTACTATCTTGGCAATCTTGATTGGTACCTTTTGGTTTTCGGGGCGAAATACTCTCATCATTGCTGTGTGTCTTGGATTAGGGCGTAGCCTCTTGGCGTTAAATCTGAATTTTGTTGCTATCTATGCATTGTTGGCATTAGTAACCGTTGCATTTAAGTCCAAGAGACCGTATATGTCAATTATCGCGTTGATTGTGATGGATGTGGTGCTGGGAACATTTTTTGATGCGTACATTGTTTACAATATTTTTTCGCTTATCCCCATGTTCTTGGCAGTTGGGGTATTCCTTGCTTTACCGCGAAAGATCGTAACACGGTTGGATATGGGGCTTTGGAATTTGAACACAGATTTGGTCAGCAAGAACACCATCAATCAAAATCGGAATTTAACACACAGAAGGTTGCAGGATTTATCGCAGGTCTTCAGCGAGATGGGTGGAATCTATAAAAAGACAATAAGGGGCGAAATGTCGATCAAGGAGAATGCGGATTTGATAAGTGGTCAGGTGGTTGCCAACCTGCACCTGCCACTGACACATACGGAGTTAGAGGCGGTCAAGGTCGGTGTTCGCCAAATGGTAGAAACAGGTCTTGTTCGCGGGCAGGTGACCTTGCTGGATGTTCCTGCAATTTTGAATATGAAACAATTTCCCCTTACTCCATTTGTTAACGAGATCAATAGGATGATTGGCCAGACAGTGACGCGGAAACAACGCGACAAGGTTTTAAACAGCAGCAAGTTGTTGATGGCACAGTTGATGGAAGGGGTAGGGGCATTATGCGAGGACTTTGCCAAACAAACCAGTGGTCAGGTTGTCTATGACAATGAAAAAGCAACCCGAATTAAAGAGGACTTGTTGTTTAGAAATGTTGTAGTCGCGGATGCTCTTATAACTCGCAGTGGGGTCAATCAGTATACGGTATCATTGTTGGTGTCTAATACTGACGCCAGTAATCTGATGATAGAAAAAATCGTTAGTAAGGTTTGTGGTCATCCTGTAGCGGTGGACAATATTCAATACGCCACGACGGCAGGGTTTGCGATAATCTCGATGAAGACGGCCCCTAGATTTAGTCTTGTATACGGTGTTGCTCAGGTCGCCAAGGGTTATGCCCAACTGAGCGGGGATAGTTACAGCGTATTGAAGGTTAATTCTGAGCGGATCCTGACCGCAATCAGCGATGGCATGGGAACTGGCGAGAGGGCAAAATTGCAGAGTACGCTTAGTTTATCTTTGATCGAAAATTTTTACAAAGCGGGTTTTCCATCCAATGTTATTATGAACAGCGTCAATCAACTGCTGACAATTACGGGTGGCGAGGTGTTTTCCGCCCTGGATATTGCGGTGTTTAATCTTGTGGTTGGCGAAGTTACATTTATCAAGCTGGGTGGGGTAGAGGGTTATATTAAGCACGAGCGTGAAACGGAAATGGTCGAAAGTGGGTCATTGCCCCTAGGGGTACTTGAGGACATTAAACCAAAAGTCTCAACCGCTATGTTGCAACATGGGGATTATGTAGTGTTGCTGAGTGATGGAATTCTTGAGGCCTTTGCGGGGGACCGGTTAGGCTTGGGTAGTTATATAAATAATCTAAATCCTAAGACGCCCCAGGAGTTGGCGGATGAGATTCTTAACGAGGCATTGAATCGCCAGAGTCGCCAGGTAGGTGATGACAGTACAGTATTAGTGGTCAAGATAGAGGGGCAACAAATTAAGAAACAATTCTCCATCCGTTCTATGTAGTATTGATGTTTGGTAAAAATCTATCGCACTAAAGAACTCTTTGACAAGTTTACTGGCTAGTTATATACTGAAATTCGGAGGTAAACATAATGGAAGACAAAGTATTGGCATTACTTAGGCATCACGGGCCAGGTGCATTGCGTGAGGCATTCAACAGCTTAGGTGCAGATATAGCAAAAAGTGATAAGTTTATGAACTTTCAGGGCACAAAGGAGCCAGCAGTAGAGGAGATTCAACAAATTCTTGCCCAGTCCCCAGGAATATCAATTAATGATTTACTAGATAAAGCAATCGAAATGTATCCGCAAGTAAAGTCGTCTAGCAAGATTTTACCGTCTGATAAGATAATTGAGGAAGTAGAAGCGGGGATATTATAGATGTAGATTTAGATGGTTTCCATATCTGGACAATCCTTGATGTCACGAGTCGCTTTTATGTCAAGATTATAAACTGGAATTTTTCGTCCCTTAATAACCAGGGAGTAGTTTTTGTGATATCCTAGGGACTCTCCTGATTTACCACAGGTAAATTGTATTTCTCTTTTATAAAATTTATCGTGAATGATGTCTTGTTCAAAGTATTTGCATTTCATATGTTTATTGTACTATCTTAAAAACCGTTTGTCAAGGTAGGGTTTGGTTGTATATAATCGCGATATAGGAGGCAAAAGTGGAGAAAGCAACGGTCCGAGAAATCGGGGAAATAGTAAAGGGAAAGAGGGTCTTTTTGCGGGCGGACATGAATGTCCCGTTTGAAAAAGACAAGCGTGGTTGTACAATAATCGCGGATGACAAACGAATTGTCGCGTCAATGGAGACCTTGCGTTATTTGTTGGACAAAGGGGCACGCGTGATTTTGTGTACACACATCGGGCGTCCACAATCCAAGGCGGATAAACACCTGTCAACCAAGACAATTGTGTCGCGGATCCAAAAGCTGTTGCCAGACAGGAAAGTATTTCATGTCAGTGATTGTGTAGGAAAAAAAGTTGACGAGGCAGTTGCAGCCTTGAAGGACAGCGAAGTTTTATTGATTGAAAATATTCGTTTTTACAAAGAAGAAACATCAAACGACCTTGATTTTGCCAAGAAATTAAGCGCCTTAGCGGATTATTATGTTAACGACGCGTTCGGTGCGGCACACAGGGCACACGCATCTACCGAGGGGATTACTAGGTTTATCCCTGCGGTTTCTGGATTCTTGATGGAGAAGGAAATGAAGATCTTGGGTGAAGCGATTGGAAATCCAAGGAAGCCTTTGCTTGTTATCATCGGTGGTAAAAAGGTTGACACCAAGATTGGTGTGTTTACGGGCCTGTTGGATATTGCCGAGACTATCCTTGTTGGTGGTGGTATGACCTATACTTTTGTTAAGGCTAATGGGGGCTCGATTGGGAACTCTATTTTGGATATTCCGTCCATTGACTTTTGTAAAGAGGTCCAGGTAACGGCCAAGAAAAAAGGCGTGAACATCGTCCTGCCACAAGACAGTGTTTGTGCGGACAGGTTGGCAAACGATGCCCACATTCAAATCTTCCCCTCCGACCAGATTCCAGAGGGTTGGGAGGGCTTTGACATCGGGCCAAAGACAATTGAAGAGTTTAAAAAGCACATCGCCAAGGCAGGCACGGTCATCTGGGTCGGTCCAGTTGGTGTTTCCGAGGTCGAGGCGTTTGCAACAGGAACAAAGGAAATAGCCAAAGCGGTTGTTGACAGTGGTGCAGTATCCATCATCGGTGGTGGTGATTCGGCGTCTGCGATTACACGGATGGGGATGCAGGACATGTATACTCACATTTCTACTGGGGGTGGGGCGTCGTTGGAATTCCTGGAAGGTAAAAAATTGCCGGGTGTTGAGGCACTGCTTGGTATGGGTGTACAGATTAAATAATTATCTTTCGCGGTAAACATCAAAATACTTGTTTGCAAAAATGTCCGCACTTTCCAATTCATCTAGGTCACAGATTTTATCTGGCCTTGGCCACTTGCCATGTTCTTTGCAATGTTTTTGGCAGTTACAGCATGCTGTGTCTTCCATTGCAACCTTTATAGTGGCTATTTCCAAATTACTAGTGTAAACTTCTCCTACGATTTGGTTATCGAGTAGTAACCGACTTGTTACTCCGCCGATTTCATTATATGTATCTTGTCTTGTGAAGTCTAAGTTAAAAGGCCCATCACCTGGATGTTTTTTTATCTGGTCGATTTTAAATCCAAGAAGTTTTCCATCTAAATACTCATGAAGAACTTGCTTTTTCTTGTCTTCCAGTTTTTGCTCGCAAATTGGCCAATGCCACATAATAGCTAAAAATCGTTTCTTTATGTCTTGAACCATTGCAGAGTATACCAAAACAGCTTGGATTTTGTCAATATTTGTGCCATCATTTAGGTATGATCAAAGCAATTATCCTGGACATAGACGGTGTTATCGTGGGTGAGAAGGTCGGGTACAACTCGCCCGAGCCGCACCCTGATGTCATGGTAAGAATGAACCAGATTAAAGATAGCGGTGTCAAGATTATCTTGTGCACCGCAAAACCACATTTTGCAATTCGGAATATCATCGGTGGGGCCAATCTGGCCAATCCGCATATAACGGATGGGGGAGGAGTTTTGATTGACCCCATCACAAACAAGATAGTCAAGAAATATGCCTTGTCCGACGCGGACGCACGAAAAGTTTTGAAAATGTGCCTAGACAACGACATCTATGTCGAGGCATACACTGAGGACGAATATGTAATTCAAAGAAGTCAAGTCTGTGACATTACTGACCAGCATACTCATATCTTGCAGACCGAGCCCCTGATTGTTGACGACCTGCTGGCATTTAGAGGCGAAATAACCAAGATCATGCCTGTTGTGAATGGCGAGGAGGAGAAGGCGAAGTTTGCCGAGTTGTTTAATTCGCTGGGTACTGATTTAACGCTGAACTGGGGTATTCATCCGATTGCCCTACCGTTATTGTTTGGAATTATCACGGCAAAGGGAATCTCGAAAAAGCAAGGGATGTTGGATATATTAGACAGTCTTGGAATCTCGTCCGAAAATGCGTTGGGAGTGGGGGACAGTAATAGTGATTGGCAATACATGGAATTGTGCGGCTCAACGGCTACAATGGCAAATGCCTCAGACGAGTTAAAATCCAAGGCGGCGTTCACGGGTGGACATGTTGACGAGAATGGGGTGCTTGATATTTTTGATTCATTTTTCGGGGAAGGCTAGGTCTTTTGCCTTTGCTTGTCCGTATAAATCAAATTCCATTACAGCAGCATTGCTCAAGTTGAAGTTTGTCATATAATCTAGGAAATGTTCTTTGCCTAGAAATCTTTCATATTCTAGGCAATATTGCAACATTATCATGAAACCGCCATGCGTGACAATAGCTACATTATCGATTCCTTCTTGAATCACCCATTTCCAATAGCCTTTTGCCCGGTCAAATGCTTCCTGCCAGCTTTCTTTTGTATCCCGTTCTTGCTTGATTTCTTCGGGCCATTTATCTCTTGGGCCCGAAAATTCCCGAAGTCGCCAGTCTACTGTTATACCGATATTTAAGACATCATCTATTTCTGTTGCTGTGTTATATGCTCTGGGTAGGTCAGATGAATAAATATGGTCGATGTGTTTTATTTTAGGGTCGATGGCCCGTTCTTTTGCCTGTCTTATGCCTTTAGTGGTAAGCATATCATGTGTCCAGCCGTTTCGTTCGCCTCTGGCATTTGCGTCTGATTCCCCATGTCGGATCGCATAAATCATATGTTTAAGTGTAGCAAAATCGTTTGGACTTTGTCAATATTTGTGCTAGGATAGGGCATTGAGGAGGAGAAATGAGAAGAACGCTATTCGTGGCCAGTTGGAAGGCAAACGCAACGCTTGAACAGGCAAAAACCTTTGTGAACGAGTTTCCAGCAGTCGCAGGAACATTCATGCACGAAGTTATCCTGTGTCCATCGTTTTTACATATTGACATGGTTGGAAAGACCTTGCCTGGGACGGTGAAATTGGGTGCCCAGGATGTTTCTCAACACGGTATGGGCCCATTCACAGGAGAGACCGCTGCGGCTCAGTTGGCACAATTTGGGGTGAAATACTGTATAGTTGGCCATGTTGAAAGGCGTGTTGATGGTGAGACCGATGAGATGATAAACAAGAAGATAAAGCAATTATTTGCGGCTGGAATTACCCCAATTCTTATTGTTGGAGAGAACTTGGCCGAATATGATAACAACCAAACAAGAGTAGTTATTGAGCGTCAAATGAAGGACGCCTTGCAAGGTGTCAAGGATATCGACAAAATGATTTTCAGTTACCAGCCAGCATGGTCCATCGGAACAGGCTATTACACCTCTGCTGACTATACCAACATTATTGTTGATTTCATGAGGAAGACACTGCAAAAGATTACTGGTTCCCCATTGGCCGCGAATGTTCCAATTCTTTATGGTGGTGGAGTGACTCTTTCAAATGCTAGGGAATACTTAGAGTGCCCAGAGGTTGATGGTATCATGTTTGGTATCAATGCAACGGTTGCCAAGACACTTGGAGACATGGTCAACACCAAGTTTAGGCAATGAAAATTCTAATCAAAGTAATATGTACTATCGCGGGAACGCTACATTGGACAGAGCCTTTTGAATTAGACCCATGGTTAATAAACGGCAATGGTATTGCAGTTGATGATATCAAGCGACTTTTATGCGAGATGACACCTCGGGCTACAATGGAAAATATAGAACTAAGCAGTGTTCAATTCACCGCCGAGGGGTTTATTGACCTAACAGAAAAGGGTACATATTCTTATGTCTCGGCTTCGAGTTTGGACGAAATTCCAATACCAGATAGGATAATGCACATATTTAGTGAAGTGGGGTTGTTGGACGAAATTGCTAATTTAGAGCAGTAGAACATAAGTATAGTCTATGGAGCTTATAAAGCTAAAGAAATTTTTACCGCCTAACTTTCAGGTTTCGGTAATTGCAGACCATTTTAGGGTTGTAAGCTTTCGTGCCGACAATATGCGATTCAAGCATTGTCACTTGTTCAAAGATGTAGGAGATCTGGATAGATTAATTTTCGATGCGGAAAAGAACTTGGATTTTAGCATAGGTAAAGGAAATGCCGAGTGGGCTGATTATTACCAGGATAAAATTAACGAGTTAAGCCAGATTAAAGTTATTTGTGGTAACTCTCGCCCTTTAGAATCGTGAAGGCACGGTAAATTTGTTCGTGCAGGATAACGCGGAACAACTGGTGCGGAAGGGTTATTTTACCCAAAGATATTTTTTCGTATACAACATCATCGAGAAAATTTCCAACTCCGTGAGAACCGCCGATTATAAAACTGATAGTGCTGCCCCTTTGCGAGGTTATTGCAATTTTTTCTGATAACTCTTCACTTGTGATTAATTTGCCTCTTGTATCGCACAGAATCACGGTGCCTTTTAACTTGGAACGAATTTGCTCGCACTCGGATTTTTGTGTGCCTTCCTTTACTTCAATAACCTCCAGCTTGCAATATCGGGTGAGGCGCTTTTGATATTCCGAAATCGCGTCGCGGAGGAACACTTCTTTTATATTGCCGACTGATATAATTTTTACTGTTAACATGCTTGACTGTATTCTACAGTGTGGTATACTTGTATGTCAACTAGGCGGGGGATTAGCGACCCCTTGTAGCCGTCACGCTAAGGCGGGCCGAATACCGCGTCCAAGGGGGGAAGTGCATGTATGGGCGGGACAAGTGACAATGTTGAAGTCAAGACCCAAGGCAGTGGCAACGCTGTGAATCGTGTCAGGTTGGGAACAAAGCAGCACTAAGCATCCAAGCCATGTGCCCTTGAACAGTTTTGGCGGAGTTGTGATTTGTTTCGTTTATATGGGTACCATCCTCGAGGCGTGGGTTGACCGTGGTGGCGTAGCATAGCTGGTTAATGCACCGGATTCATAACCCGGAGATCGGTGGTTCAAGTCCACTCGCCACTACCAAGCTCGTTTATGTGATTATAATTGCTTTACTTGTCGACCAATTTTTCATATAATAATTCATTAAGGAGGATTTCTGATGAGGAAATTTTTGATGACTTTTGTTGCTTTAGTAATGATTACTACCCCAGTATTGCTTTTAACTGCTTGCGGTGGTGAAAATGGTGGTACGCCTGCGTATACTCTCACTCTGGACCCAACATCCGTAGCAATCAGCGATAGTAATCTATCAACGACAATCACTGTTAGTGGAACTGCTACTGGCGATGTGTTATTGAGCACATCTGCTTTGCCAAGCGGTATCGCTGCTACTGTCGATGGGACAACTATTACCGTCACGGGAACACGTCCAGCAACGCAAGGTGCATCGGTTACAGGAACACATAATGTTATCGTAACTCGGGGAGGGGTAAGTTCAACTTTGACAGTCAATGCGAATTTGACGACAACTTACACGCCAAGCGGCAACATCCCTGCACCAACAATTCAATTCGGTTGGGAGGGACAGCCACTTCTAAGCGTTTTCCGGCAAGTTGTTTGGCAAACAATAGATGAAAATGAAGAATTTCTAATTCGTGCGACTGTTAACGGAAATACTTTTTATTCAGACGGATGGGGCGTTTCATGGACTCCTATTGAAGGGTTTCGTCATTTCGATGCAGCATTTAGAAATTTACCTTGGTGGACAACACAAGAGAGTGTAGGTGATTTAGCTACTTTGGATAACCGCTTCCTAGAGAGATTTCCTGCAGGCGATGTAACATTTAATGTAAGAAGAATTCAAAATAGTGAAATGAGTAATTGGTCAAACAGTCTTGTCTGGACTGAACAAATGAGAACAGCACAAATACCTGGCGGACTATCAATAAATAATAATGTACTTTCATGGACACCCATAGTAGATCCATTAGGAGGTACGGTTCCTGTTGGAGGTCTTTGGTTCAGATTAACCTTTAATGGCGGAGTTGCTTACGCTCAACATTATGTTCATAATGCTCTTGCAATTACCGAGATAAATCTGCTGGATTTAACTTGGGTAGATAGTCTGGGGACCAACACTACAAATCCAGTTGCTATCCCAAATGGAATTTTGACATTGGAAGTGCTTTGCAGACCTGTGGGTTATCTTCATCATTTGCCAAGTGGGTGGTCCGCCCCAGTAAGCTGGACGCAAACAACATCTTTAGAGTCGGTTCAAGGTTTTACCGCTCAGATTCAAAACAATGGTTCTTGGCTGTTGTCGTGGAGTTCGACCGAGCGTACTGGCTTTGAATATATTATACGTGTAGTTTCGGGGGCTAGCGTAGGTTATATAAGGGTTGACAGCAATAATACTCCTGGAAACAGGACTTTTACTGTTCTGTTAAATCACATTTACGCTACTGCACCTCACAGAGTTGCAACAGGAGGGGGATTAAATGATGATTTCGGTCATGGAAATAATCAAGGCAGCAGATCCATCTCGTTTAGACTTGATGATGGGGCGAGGGTTTCCATCAGAGCCCAACAAAGAGAATGGAGGGCGATTCCGCCTTCAGGCGAGCAAAGATACAGAACGGCTGCAATCTCTCCGTGGGTTGGGTCATTCGAGTGGAATAATCCAATTTCCACGCCATCAAATTTTGTACTATCGCAAGAATTGCCAATGTTCACAGTTTCGTGGGATTCATCAGAGTCAACAGGTGTAGAATATGTGATTCGGGTCGTGTCTAATGGTGTTACGCGTTTTATGCGTATAGCCAGTTCACTAGATGCAACTCAAAGGACAGTAAGTTTTGGATGGAATGTCAGTTCAGGGACTTTTTGGACAACGATTGATGATAACCAAAGTGGGGCACTTATAATTGCTCAAGGAGCAGAAATCTCTATGAGAACCCAAGTAAGAGGTGTATTGCCAAATCAAAGAGGAACTGTGATTCTTTATACTGAATGGACAGAACCGCAAATTGTTGTTGTTCCATCAGTGCCCGCAGGACTGGAAATAACGAACAATACAGGTGGCAGAACACACCTTGCGTGGGATTCATTACAATATACTGGCAACAGTGGTGAGTATATCATTAGAGTAAAAATTGGTGAAACAACTAGATATTTGCGTTCAACACAGGGTAGCCAAATTTTCACAACGAGAACCCTAGATTTCAGCAACGCAATGCAATCTTGGCTAACATCACCATCTGCAACAAATGCAAGCGGTGCTTTGGTAATGCAAGAAGGTGCCGAGATCTCTGTTCGCTTTCAAATAAGAACAACTGGAGGGTTGACAGCAGGGATTCATTTCTATAGTGATTGGTCTGTTCCAGTAATTTGGACACCTGTAATATAAACAGGGAAGATTCCCGTATTAAAGGAGGTTGATATGAAAAGTCCAGTAGAGGCTCTTAAGAAATTTGTTGATGATTTCAGGTTCAAAAAACATGTGAAAGAGGTGACTCAGCAAAACACTGACGCATGGAGTGCCCTGATGCAGGGCGAAATGACTCATCAAGAGGCTGATTATATTGGTACCGTTGTTATCAGAGCCCTAGGTCAGCAGTCTCAACAAGCGTATGGAGAATCGGAAGTCGATATTGACGAGATGACTTCTCTGCGACTGGCCCATAACGATTTCAAGGAAAATAATCCCAAGGCGATTCATGGAATTGATACATTTGGGTTGGTAGCGGAGGCTCTTTCGCTTGACTGTGTTAGGGATAGGTCAGATTGCTATGAGGAAATTCGTGACCATGGTACCGGAAGTATGAAGATACGCGTTATATCAGATATGGTAAAAGGGAGGCACTTTGACAAGATGTTGGAGGAAATTGAAAGCGACAAGCATGGCAATGTAGAGCACATCATCTGAAAGAGGAACGAATCTGATTTAAGTACTCAAAAGATGATGACAAGCAAAATTCTTTATGGTAAACAGTAGTATGAGCATCAAGATTCCTCTATATTTTATGATTTTGGTTGTTGCCACTGTACTGGTGCTGTTTACTGTATCGGCGTTTATACCAGGGCTGGAAATGATTGAAACGCCAACCGCACGATTACTGGGCAATATCATAGCCCTTGGGGCAATGATCCAGTCCGCGATTTTTAGTTTGCTGCTTATCCGTCAATCCGAGGTGAATCGAAAGAACAGTGAAGTCACTAACGCCCGATCAGAGACATTCAGAAACTTTCAATTCATTGCGGCAAATCGTGCGACCATAGAATTTGTTGACCACATGTCACTGAACAGGGCAAGTATCCGTTATGTTAATAGATTAAAGAAGGACTTGGATTTTAGGTTTTTTTTGTTGCATAATGGGTCGGTTTTGGATGATGTGAAAGAAAATTTCCAGAATTACTCGTTCTTGACCGTCAAGATACCGTTTAAAATTGTAGTGGGCGATGAAATTGGTGCGGTCAAGTTTATTAACCTAATGCTGGACAGGGAGGATGAAACACACAAATTCGTGCCGTGTTCCGAGGATTACCAGGGCTTGATTATCTGGAACGAGACAAAGAAACGCCAAGAGCTCTCGGTAAATCTGATTTTACCAAAAGGAAGTGGGTTTTATAATGAAGAGACAGTTACACCTTTTTCCAGAATTAAGATATTTATGAGCATGCACAGTACTCTCGGAGTTGTTGTCAAGGGTTGGACGGATTTATACTTTACCAACCCACAAAGGCGTGACAGTGACGGGGCTAACAAATATCTGATCAGCAGCTCGCGCTTCAGGATCTCGGGATTGCCAGAGCTTGAAAATGTTGACATTTTCTCTTAGGTTGTGTTAGTATAGGCTGTGAACACAATAGCAGCGTTGAAAAAAATATCCAATAGGCTGGAGCAAAAATTAAATAACATCGAGGATGCGATGTATGGAAATAATGGAGAAGAAAAAGTTGAAGATCTTGAGGATATATATCTAAGATTGAGTGCTTCATCTACCGAGGTGACTCGTGAATTAATCTACCAGGAACGAAAGAAGGATGGATGGAATGTCTCGACTATGTCCCCAGGTGTACAGCAACATGTGACAAATAGACCAGAGTTTTACGCCCAGCTTGAAGAGGAATATGGTCATGAACTATAAATCTCTGCAAACCCCGATTGGAGTGTTAACCGTCGAGAGTGACGGTGAATTTGTAACGCGAATTTTGTTTAACGAGGACATCCCCAACAACGGTGAATGTGCAATTTTAGAATTGACTGCTAAACAGTTACAAGAATACTTCGCGGGGCAGCGACGCGTTTTTGATGTGCCACTGCGGTTAGAGGGTGGCGAATTTGTGAAACGGGTTTGGCGAATAATGATTGACGAAGTTGGATTTGGAACGATTGTAACCTACGGAGAGCTGGCTAAAAGGGCAGGGAACCCCAAGGCCAGTAGGGCAGTTGGAATGGCGAATAACCGCAACCCGATTCCGATAATCATTCCATGCCACAGAGTAATGGGTAAGAATGGTAAGTTAACAGGATTCAGATGGGGTCTTAATGTTAAACAATGGCTGTTAAGCCTCGAGAGGAGTCTCTAGGATTTCAAGGTTCTCGATAATTCGGCGTGCCCCTTTTATCATGTGGCGGTAATATAGGCCGTCTACGAATCTCTCGTCCATACTGATGCCCAGTTCAAGGATTTTTTCTGCACGGATTTCGCCAGTTTTATCGTCGACGACTGGTTTGACCTGTTCTTTACCCATTGTTGCAAAGAACCCACAGTTTCCAAATGTATACAAATGGTGAAACACATAGTTCACATGAATGCTTTTTAGGTCGGCAAAGAAAATGCTGCTGTGCATTGGGCTGTTCTCGAATAGGAACTTGTCGGACAGCCATCCCCAGCGGTCAAATAGTCGAAGCATTCGTGTCAGGAATCGCAGTACAAACTGGGGCATTTTGTTCATGAACTTTCCAAAATCGTCCTCGGTTGTGATAGCTTTTTTGATTGCCGAGTCCAATTTCTCTTTAATTTCGGGCAGGGTTTCCTTGCCGCTGAATCTAACCTTGATTCCGACTTCTTCTTCACCGTGGCGAAGTGACTTGTGAATCATCATAGCAAAATCAATATGATTTCGTTGGTATAACTTGTCCTTGTATAGGAATCGGTTGAATTTTGGGTATTTTGCAAAAATTCGTACTAAGGTCGCCACTGCAAGATCACGATAGGTATAGCTGATGCCATCTGTTTTGTCCCGCAGGGCAATGAACTCGTCAAATTTTGCACAAGGCATATTGAACAAAAAGTAATTTGTTGCCTCGGTCCTTTTTCTCATGAACAGGGGAATCATCCGGGCTGTTGCACTTTTTTCCTTTATCCGTTTCCCATCAGGTCGTCTTCCAAACATGAAATCATTTTAACATATATATTTTTTTGTGTATACTAGAACATGAGAAAGGTTGCTTTGATCTGTATGATTATTGTCTTGGCAAGTTTCTTGACTGGATGCCTAGGAGGGCATAGCTATTCAATTAGTAGAGCAAGTGGACAAACACTTGAATTTTTGCAAATGAGATATGATAAGGAGTTTATATTTCGTTCGGGTGGACTTGTTGATTATCCAATGGCAGGACTTGGGCCACGCTCGTATTTTTATGCTCTGCGATTTTCGCCCCATAATAACCCAAGTCATGAATTCGTTGTGAATGCACATTACGAAAATAGAGCTAGGCGTGAGTTAAGATTCTTGGACTCGTACCAGGTATCTTTACTGTATCAAGATAGGCACGAGTTAGAGAAAATCACGCCGAATATCCGCATTTGGTACTGGCCAAATAGTTCGCATGTGTCCACTTCCGTAACTATTGATATAGATGCGGAAAGGCACTGGCCATTTCATCATCTAAATTTGAGTAATACGAATTTTACACTTGCCGATTTTTATGAACCCGCAAGTGTCTTGTTAGATGTTCAAAATTTCATCTATTCCAATGCTGAACGGTTTATGTTAAGAGGGCGTACTGGACCTGAGCTTGTTTTGGTTTTGGGCGATAGGTCAATACCTATGCAGGGTAACGGGGTGCTGTGGGCTGCAATTTTAAATATAAGGGTAGGTTGGCCAGATTGGCAAGACTATACACATTTACTTGAGGGCTCTAGAGAAGAATTTATTAAAACTGTGCAAAGTATTCTATACAATATTCAAAAAGGCAGAGTTCCTGGTTGGGGAGCGGGTTTTACTACGAGGTTTATACAGTTGAGATAAGTAATCTAGATTTTTTATATTCGATGAAGACTTGCACATATTAACGGAAGTGAATTCGATGCGACTTAGATTTTTAATATTGGTGATGGTTCCAGTGGCGATGGTTTTGACTATTTATTCGTTCTTTTACATAACTCTGCCGACCGATGTTCGAATAACCGGTGAGGAGTTTTCGCGGTCCCGTCCTATCGTAACCCAGAAATTGGTTACACAAAGAACGAACGAAGATGCATTTGTAGGTGACGACGAATGGCGGTTTATTAAAGTTAAATTATTCGGATTGATTCCTATCAGGAAGATAAAGGTCGATATTTTGCCGTTTGAACGAGTCATAGTGGGTGGGCAACTATTGGGATTTCATGCGGAGATTGCGGATGACGAAAGATCCCTGACGGGATTAGGAACATTAACATATGTTAATCCCGAAAACTTGAACTTTGCTTCGATGGGGCACAGAATGAATGATTACGAGACTAAAAAAAGTGTCGATGTCATCGGCGGGAAAATCTATATAAACAGCGTCATCGGTATCGAAAGGTCTGAAGGTAAAAAAGTCGGAACATATCGAAGTTCTATTCGAAACGCAGGGGTCAGTTCCGAGGGAGATATTCACAGCAGTAATTCTTTTGGTGTATATGGTTGCTTGAGTTCAGGTAGTAAATTATCAAAAGCAGGGGAGCTACCGTTATCCAGTCGATACAATGTTGTCCCAGGTCGGGCAAAGTTGCGAACAACGCTGGATGGAGAAGTTCGTGATTTCGATATAGAAATTGTAAAAACACGATTCCAGAAAAAACCGTCTAGTAAGAGTATGATTGTGCGAATCGTGGATAAAGAATTATTGGAGAAAACTGGTGGCATAATTCACGGTATGAGTGGTTCCCCGATCATACAAAAGGGCAGGGTGGTAGGGGCATTAACACATGTTGTTCTGGGAGATCCGTCCAAGGGGTATGGCATTTATATTGACTTCATGACTACCCAGTAGGCACATCGGAAACTTTAGTTGACGATATAGTGCGAATTTGAGTATAGTTAAGTATGGTAATTTTTATTGATTATGATGGAACTCTTCGTGGGAATACTCATGGAATAAATGAAAGGACAAAAAAGGCCATCAAGAAAGTGATGGCCAGGGGCTGGGAAGTTGTTCTTTGCACGGCCCGACCTCTAAGTCAAATGCTGGATATGATGCGGGAAATAGGCTCGCGTTATGCAATTGCTTGTTCGGGGGCGATTGTCTATGATGATGTAAGGAAGTCCATCTTATCAAGGAAAGGTCTTGAAAAGGAGACACTAGAAAAGTTTTTGGAAATTTACAAGGAGGGAGTGCTAATGCATATATCAAGTTCGGGACTTGATACATATACGCATAATGCTTATTTAAAGACTCGCGACCCGATCTCGCACAGGGCGATTTTGGTTCAGAGCGAAGTTCAGGAGTTTTTCAGGAATAACGACCTAGATAAAATTGCAATCCACAGTAAAGACTTTAATGTAATGTTCTCGTTTTACAGGCAGTGTCGAGAGTTGGGATTCCATATAGATGGAGCTTCAAGGCCAGTTCTTGCCGGTGTATATGCACCTCAGGATGATTACTATATGGATATAGTGCCTGTTGGGGTAAGCAAGGGTACGGGTATAAAATACATCTTGGATATTCTGGGGGCAAAAGCCGAACAGGCTATTGCAATTGGCGATGCACGCAGTGACATCGCGGCATTCGAGGCGGTTGGAACTGGGGTTGCTATGGGTAATGCCGTGCCTGAATTAAAGGCAATTGCAAAGCATGTCACAGCAACCAACAAAGAGGATGGGGTTGCGGTGTATTTAGAGAGCCTTTAGTTCAGTCTCTTCCTGTGCAAATTTTCGGCGAATAAGGTTTTTAGCGTGGTCTATTTCCATTTGGTTGGTGATCTCATCGAATTTTGCAAACCTACACGATTTTTCCATGCCACCAGAATTAAGCATGGTATCATCATAGTAAGTGCCATGTGTATATTTTTCATTTTGAATTTCACCGTCATCGTCAATGTAGTAATCATCGCGGAATTCTATATTATTGCAGACTATAACTTTTGGTGAGCTTCTGTTGTTTGCAATAAACTTTAAGCGTGGGGTTATGCCCTCTAGATTCTCGAATCTCTCTCCAATTAAATATAGATCTTCTCCTATAATGCCTTCCACTTTCTGCTTGACAAGGTGCTTGGCTGTCGCTGTATTGTTGCCTATGTTCATAAAACCATCTAACTTGGTTGTGTCTACATAGTCGCCATATCCGTTGTCTAGTTCCAATGAGAATCCGTAAAGTGGTGGTGCCATGTGCATATTATTGATTTTGGGTGTGATTCTGTCAACCCTATAATAGAAATAGAAAAAAAGTATAGACAAATTTTTCGTCTTGTGATAGAATTATCTGTCATGCCAAAAGATGGTGCTATCGAAGTTGAAGGGCGGGTCACCGAGGTGATGCGTAATGCGACCTTTAAGGTCGAAATTACAAATGCCAAGACGGGCCGGAGCCATGGAATAGAGGCGTACCTGGCAGGAAAGTTGTACAAGAACAATATTAAGGTCTTGGAGGGCGACATCGTGAAAATCGAATTAAGTCCATATGATCTCAGTCGAGGCAGGATAATTTGGAGGGAGAAACCAGGCGGAACACCGCCGCCGCAAGGAGGTACGAAATGAAAGTCAGAGCAGGGGTAAAACCAATGTGCGACAGTTGCAAGGTAATCAAACGCCACGGCAAAGTTATGGTCATCTGCCCAAAAAATCCAAAGCACAAGCAGACCCAAGGGTAAGGAGGAAACATGGCAAAGAAAGAAGCGGCAAAGCCAAAACCGGTAATGAAGAAAAAGCCTGTGGCAAAGAAAAAGAAACGCTCTACGGCGGGTCTTACTCAGTGTCAGGCACATATACATACCTCGTTTAACAATACAATTGTTACAATTACCGATGGTAATGGTGCGGTTCAAACTTGGGCGTCTGCAGGGACATCTGGTTTCAAGGGTTCTCGTAAATCGACACCATTTGCAGCCCAAGTTGCATCCGAGAAAGCTGCCTTGGCGGCAAAAGACTTGGGGGTCAAGAAGGTTGATGTATTTGTCAAAGGCCCAGGGCACGGTCGTGACAACGCTATTCGTGCGTTGCAATCGGCAGGTTTAGAGGTTACCAGTCTAAAGGATGTATCCCCAATCGCACATAATGGGTGCAGACCACCTAAGAGGAGGAGGAAATAATGGCCAGAATTTCAGGAGTTGATATCCCTAAGGATAAGGCGGTATTGTATTCGTTGCAATATGTATACGGTATCGGGCCCACAAAAGCAAAAGAAATCTGTGCGGCAGTGTCTGTTGACGAGACCAAAAGAGTCAAGGATTTGTCAGACACCGAAGTGAACGCAATTAGGACCTACATTGACAAGAATGTTCCTGTCGAGGGTGATGTCCGTCGTGAAGTTGCCCTGAACATCAAGCGTTTGACGGAAATCGGCAGCTATCGTGGAATTCGCCACAGGAAAGGCCTGCCAGTTCGTGGTCAATCAACCAAGCAAAATGCAAGGACAAGGAAAGGGCCAAAGAAAATGGTCACAAGAAGTAAGAAAGGTAAATAAGGGGAGGAACTGTGGAACAAAGACAACAATCGGTAACAAAAAGCCGTAAAGAGAAAGAATACGGTACCCAGTTACGGGAAAAGCAAAAGGTAAAACGCGAATACGGCGTCCGTGAAAGGCAATTTCGTAATATGTACGAGTTAGCGTCCAAGCAAAAGGGTGTCACGGGTGACAATTTGCTAAGTATGCTGGAGCGCCGCCTTGACAATGTAGTCTATCGTATGGGAATTGGTGTTACTCGTCGTGAAGCCCGCCAAATGGTTTCTCACCGCCACATCACTGTTAACGGACACCCTGTTAATATTGCATCATTCAAAGTATCCAAAGGCGATGTAATTGCTATTAAGGAAAACAAGCGCAACTTGGAAATCTACAAGGAGCTGAAGGATTCCAAGCCCGTCCTGCCTAAGTGGTTGCAATTTGATGGCAAGAAACTGGAGGGTAAGGTATTAGAACTTCCAAGTGCGGAAGACCTAGACTTTGGCGTCCAAGTGAATCTAATTATTGAGCTTTACTCGAAGTAATGTATATAAATAACTAAGGAAGATTGGGGAAATTTAAATAGGAGGTCCAATATGTATATGGAACTTGAGAAACCAAGAATGAACTTCACCGAAAGTCCATCTGGAAAAAGCATAAAATTTGTCGTCGAGCCTCTGGAAAGAGGGTTTGGCCACACTATCGGTAACATGTTGCGTCGCGTTCTATTAGGCAGCTTGCCAGGGGCGGCGGTAACCGCGGTCAAAATCGACGGGGTCCCACACGAATTTACAACAATCAAGGGTGTAGTCGAAGATGTAACTGATATTGTATTAAACTTGAAGGGGCTTGTCCTGAAGACCACATCGCAAGACCCAACTTTCAAGGGAGTAATGCGAATTCGTGGTGGAAAGCCAGGGCCAGTCCTGGCAAAAGATATCGAGTGCTCTTCTGATATTCAAATCAGCAACCCTGACCACCACATTTTAACAATAGACAGCAACAAGGACCTGTTCATGGAAATCTATGTGGGCCGTGGCAGAGGATATGTTAGTGCGGCCGAACACAAAATGACCCAAGATACAATTGGTATGATTGCAATCGACAGCTTGTTCAGCCCAGTTGAAAAAGTAAACTACTATGTCGAGGCAGCCCGTGTTGGACAAAAGATTGATTACGACAAACTGACTCTAGAGGTTACAACAAACGGCGGAATCAATGCAAA
>WRBH01000005.1 GCA_009784665.1 Bacillota bacterium
ACTCGTGCAGCGACGAACGAGCAAGGAATTAAAGATGCGATAAAAGAGCTGGAGAAATTGCAAGGCGTGTTTAAGATGGATGATAACCAATGGGCTGAATATAAGCAATTGATGAGAGATGCTTGGGACCCTGCGGGTGGAGTAAGGTCTGAAGACGCAGTTAAGAGACTTCATGATTTCGAAAATAAGAATGTCGACAAGAAGGATGTGTTCCTCCAAGATCATTCAAGGAAGCATATGGAGAAGACCTATTCTCACTTGTCAACAAGCGCAACTTTCGAATTTGCAAAGCATATGCGGAAAGTATTTGATGCCCTTGACCAGCAAGTTATGAAGAACATACTTGACGAGCAGGCCGTTCATGATATGAAGGCAGAAGGGAAGGGTTGGAAAGAAATTATGTTTATTACCGAGTCAGCAATAAAAGCAGGTGATGACCAGCAAAAAATTGCGGATATCTTGTACAATGGGGACATAAGCAAGGTCGATATGAATAGTGGTATTGGGTTACTTGCTAAAGATACTGGAACTCTTCACGCTGATGCCTTAAAAGCAACTAATGCATTCATATCCATGACTGGGGATGTAGAGGGCTTGGAGGCAACGCAACCAGGTGGTCATATGCGTGGAGATACGCTTGATGTAACAAGGAATCAGTCGGGAGTTATGGCGAACATGTTGATTGATAAACTTGTTGAGAGGCGATCAGAAGCTATGGTCGGGCAAACATCTCAACTTGAAACGGCGGAGTGGCAAAAATCTGCGGACTACTTGAAAAAAGCTGATAATTATCTCAAGCGGGCAACCGAGGCACAAGAAAAATTTGTTGAATTCCAGAAAGAAAATGCTAGCAAGGGGTGGGATGCTGTTGAGATGAAGAAGCAATTCGCAGGGGCATTCGCAGAGCAAGGCCATATGATGTATCTTGATGTAAATACATCAGACCTCAAGGCACAGATTGACCATGCAAATAATAACAAGTATAGTGCGTCTGCTATGGATGGAATCAAGAAAATATTTGATGAAGAGGAAAAGTCTAAAGCAGAATTTTACAAAGATATGTCTGAATCCCAAAAGAGAGTCTATGACGACCTGAAGAACTCTGTTAACGACTTTAGGGCAACCGTTGACAAGGCGAACTCGTATTCGGATGATATTGATAAGTATAACCGAATCTTGCAAGGAGCAAGAGGTCGTTATGCGTTCGAGTGGGGCTTCATGGAAGGAAAGCCAATTGATTAAGAAGGAGGTCTTTATGGGATTTTATGAAGAAATGTCTGAGTCTCAAAAGAGGTTATATGATGACCTTAAAAATTCTCCAGCCAATTTTGAGGCGACAGTTCATAAAGCTTATGATTATTCAAGTGACATCAATGTATATAACCGAATCTTGCAAAAGTCCAGAGGGCGGTATAGCGAGGCTTGGATGTACATGGAAGGAGATATGGGCGAACACGAGAAACTGTAAGGAAATTTTGGGGGAATTATGGCACAAAGATGGATACCACGGAAAACACGAGTTAAAACCGAGTTCGTCAAAGGTGTTACCGGCGGAGATTTAATCTATGTTGGTTGTGTCTTTGGTCTTATTCTCTTGATTGCTATGGCTGGTGGGACCATGGGGTTCTACCTTTTGGCGGGGGCAGTTTTCTTGGTCGGCTTGATAGGATTTATTAGGATAGGGGACAGCATGCGTGGATATATGGCCCTTTGGCACAGCTTCCGATTTGTCAGTTATGCCAGGAAATATGCCAAGGTTCATGGTGGTGGATTTCGGGCGATGGATGAGCTTATCCCTTACAAGGAAATCTTGGAAGATAGATATATAAATTATGGGGATTATTATGCAAGAGTTATCGAAATCAAGCCTATCGAATTTGGCCTTCTTGATCCTGCAAAGCAAGAAATCGTTGTTAATAACTTTGCTAATGCAATAAGAAGGATCAGTTCAAGACAAGTTGCATCCCTAATCAGATTGGAGCGAGGGATGATCTTAGACAAATTCATAGACTATGAAGTAGATAAGTTTGCTCAAACAACACAGGCGGTCGAGTTAGGAATGATGACCGAAGAGGAGTTGGAAGCTCGGGAAACTATTTTTAACGAGCGTGGATTGATTCTGGAATACATGAACGATGAGGAGAAGGTTTTCAAGAGTTCGTACTACTTCGTGATATACGAGGATGATAAATCGGTGCTGGAAGGCGTTGCTCAGGGGTTTGTAAGTACATTAAGTGGCGGTTCTGTGCCCATGGAGTGTGAGTTTGTTGAGGGCAAAGACTTGGCGGTATTCCTTCGTGCGAATTATAACAAAGATTTTAATGAGAGAGAGCTCAAGGACATGCCGGATACCAAAGTTATGAACTGGATTATTCCAAATGTTGTAAAGTTTGGTACGAGTCATGCTGAAATCAACGGATTAAAGAGAGCATCGTTTGCTGTGACTGATTACCCTATGGAGGTAGGAAACGCATGGTTGTATGGATTATTTAATCAACCAGGGACAAGAGCAGTTTTGAATTTCCATCAAGTCGACAAAATGTCCGCCGAGAAAATGATAGACAAAGCCATCATAGAGTTGAAGACCCAGATGGACCAATCGCATAAAACCTCGCACCAGATGGAAAGAGATGCTCAACTGAACACTATAACAAATCTTCTAGTCCAATTAAAGCAAGGTAACGAACAGATGCTAGATTGTACGATTCACCTTACCCCTGATAATGATGTCAGAAAAGAGGTAATTGCAAAGTTCCACGAGGAAGGGTTTAAATTTACACAAATGTTCGGAAGGCAAGTAGACAGCTTTATTTCAGCTAATGTGTCTAAGCTTGATACGACTAATGACTATGTCCGAGGTATCCCTACGACAACTGTTGCGGCAGCGTTCCCGTTTATCTCGGATATGTTGCAGGATGATCGGGGAATGTTCATAGGTACAAACAGCTATCCAGTTTTTATTAATTTCTTCAAGAGAAATAATGTCAGGGTTAACAGCAACATGATTGTTATCGGAAAGAGTGGTTCGGGCAAGTCTTTTGCGACAAAGTCAATACTTGCGAACCTGGCCGCCGATAACACAAAGGTTTTCGTCCTTGACCCTGAAAAGGAATATATCAAATTGGCCAGCAGCCTGCGAGGTAATACTATTGATGTGGGTAACGCAGGAAAGGGACGATTCAATCCGTTCCACATTTATCCTGCGATGTTGGATGATGATGAAGAGACAGGCAAGGAATTCGATGATACATTTGAGAGTCATCTGCGATTTCTAGAGAGTTTCTTTAAAATTGTTATGGAAGGAATTCGTGCGGACGCCTTGGAGGTTTTGAACGGCCTCGTCGCGGCGTTATACAAGCTTAAGGGGATTGACAGGTATACGGATTTTTCCCAGTTAAAGGCAGAGCACTTTCCAATATTCCAGGAATTGTATGACCTCGCTAAGAGATATCTGGAGTTTGCAAATGATGACTTCAGTCGAATCAATTATCGAACCTTGGTAACATATCTCGAGAAGTTCGCGGAAGGTGGGCGGTACTCGGGTCTTTGGAATGGACCTGCGTCGATTACTTCGGATGAGAATTTCTTTGTGTTTAATTTCCTGACCCTATTGTCTAACAAGAATACAGTTGTGGCGAACGCCCAAATGCTTTTGGTTTTTAAGTATTTAGATGGTGAGATCATTAAGAACCGTGAGTATAACCGAATTAATGGAACACATCGTAAGATTATTATAGCGGTTGATGAGGCACACGTGTTTATTGACGAGCAAAAGCCAATAGCCCTTGATTTCATGTTTAACATGGCAAAGCGTATTCGTAAGTATGATGGTATGCAAATCATTATCACTCAAAATATTAAGGACTTTGTTGGCTCGCCAATCATCGCAAAAAAGTCCGCGGCTATCATTAACGCGTCGCAATATTCTATGATCTTCTCGCTTGCCCCGAATGATATGACAGACTTGATTACTCTCTATAAAAATGCTGGTGGAATTAATAAAACCGAGCAAGAGCAAATAGTAGGTAACCAGCGTGGTACAGCCTTCTTCGTTACCAGCCCTATGAACCGAACCCTTGTGGGAATCGAGACCAGCGACGAGGTTCGAAAAATGTTTGAATAGTTATAGCGAGAACAATGAGGACTAGAATTTCTTTTTGCTTTACATGAACCTTACTGATTGTATATAATAAACATATGAAAAGATGCCTTGGGATCATATCAATGGGGCTGTGTGTTTTATTTGTGTCGATATTTTTGGTGGGCTGCTATTCTTTAGCAACGCCACAGAATGTTCGTCAGGAAGGATGGTATTTGAAATGGGATCACCCCGATTATATTCTTGCTAGCGGAAGAACGGTAGAATTTCGAAGACATAGCGAACAACAATGGTGGTTTATACCAGTACCTCCTCCTCCTGTTGAAAGAGGCCGGCTAAATCTGCAGATAGAGTGGTGGAGAGATGGACAACATCTATTTTTACAAGATGGAGATCTAATTCGTATCAGTTTTTGGGAGATGGGGCTCATGCATAGCTCGCGGTCATCCCGTTGGGTGATGATTACATTTGTGATGCCAGATTAAGTTGACAGTTATTTGTGGAATTTGTTACCTTCAGTTAAGGAGGTAATTTTATGAAAACAAAAGTGGTAGCTTTTCTAATCACGGCAATTCTAGTTGTGGCTGTTGTTGTACCAACAGTTGCGGTTCTGCCATTGCAAGTACAGGCACGAAACGAGAATCCAGTTATCGGAACAGACAGGAAAGTAAGTATTGTCCCACCAAATACAGAGCTCTTGAGGCAGGCCAAAGAATGGAGAGCGGGATTGGATATGAATTTGAATCTGCTTCCAGATTTTGAATTTGAAACTTTTGAACGGACTAAAAGCGTAGAAAATTACAAACTGCAAAACCTAATCGCTTTTCGGCTCTATCTTGAGCAACTTGGATATAATTTTGATAGTGAAAGCAGCGTAAGCCGATTGGAAAGTAGAATCTATCGTTATTATGACCAAGCGTTAAGTGCAGGGATTATAACTCCGATTAAGAACGACCCTGGTACAACAATTGCTCCGAGATGGATTGCGGGCAGACCACATTACCCTAAGATGCAATATGGAAATGGTGGAACTCATCAGGTAATCGCAGGTAGAGCATATGATTACTTAAGCACGATTTTCCCAGCATTATTCTCCCCAGGAATTCATAACGATGATTCAACAATGAGGGCGGCGTTTGTCAGATACGCGGATTGGCCGGATTACGAAGGATCTGCTAGTAGGCCGCGTTCACCTGAGACTTTGCCAGTTATCGGAAATATCCAGTCATCGAATAATTCCCATTTTTACAACCCAATAAATGGATTTAATTACTTGTCGAATACCGTCGCCCCAGGAAGGAATGCACGCGAAAGGGTCACATATTACTTTAATCGTGCAGTAAATTTTTATCATTCGGGGAATAAGAGGTTGGCATTTAATAATTTAGGTAAAGCATCACATTTTTTAAGCGATTTGGCGGCCGTAGTGCACGCAGATTATTTAACACCAAGTGAAGCAAGGATGGCCCCTCAAAATCTTGCAACAGTGATAATGTTTGGATCGGGCCTGATATTTAGTCCTATAAATATGCTACTCATATTGCGTCATATCGACATAATTTCAATGGTTCAAAACCATATGGCATTTGAAAGGGTTGCACAAGAATTTGTTGATGGGGGAATTTTGACGGATTCAATTATGCCCGTGCGTCTGAGTACTTTCGCACATGCAGCGGGATCGGTAGATCATCTGGCAGGGGCAGTGGCAACCCGCTCGTTCATGTTCTATTCAGATGTAGGGGGCAGGCAAAATAATGTGTCCGAGGGGGTCAGGGAATGGGTCGCAATTAATATGTTAACAGAGGCGGTTGACGCAAACGCTATGATGTTACATATGTTCGCTCTTGCGGTCGTACCTACTTGGCAGCAACCTCGTTGGAATGGCTCAACTTTAGAAGGGCATGGCTCTGTTTCCGCCAGTGGTACCTATCGCAGCGAGCATCCCTGGCGTGCTTTTAACGGTACGATGAGTGGTGGGTCTGGAGGGAATGGTGATAACTGGAGCGTTAACGCTCAAGCAGGTCATCTAGAACTTCAATTAGAATACTACATAATAGTTCATTCAATAGAGCTCTGGGGTAATACATCTGCTGGCAACAACCGTACAAGACACGCTCATTTCACGGCAGGCTTCAATGTAATTCCACTTGGGGCGAGATTCGAACTGGCAAATCAAAATCAGGCTTACAAATTTATCCATGTCGGGGGTATTCGAACTAATGTGATACGGTTAAACATAACCAGCTCGTATGGGAATTGGGTGGGGGCCAGTATGATTCGGATTCACGCAACCAAGTTTTATTAGAGTGGCATCTAGCCAAGTTTCGAATTTATGCGAGTGTCGTATAAAATTTTTTAACCTGCACATATTATCCTCAAGGAGGAATTTATGGAATTCTTGAGGAAAAATTGGGTGAAGTTGGCATTGATTACTTTGTCCCTAGCAGGGTTAATTTTGGCAATTGTATACTTGGTGGATATAAGCGATCTGGGTGTGGGTTTTATGGACATGACTCCACAGATTGCGTATTTGTTGTTCTTTGCGGGCGTATTGGCAACATTGGTTGCAATGATGCTTAACTACCGCATGATTGCGGCTTATATATTAAAAGCGACGGGTCTATTAGTAACTATCTTCTTCATCCTAGCAATGGTTAACTTCGACGGCGGAAGGCTTACACATATTCCATTGGCGATGCAGATGATTGCCTTCGGCTTGTTCCCATTGGTGTGGGGTGCAAAATTGTGCATGAAGGACAGAGAACGGAAAACAAAAAAGAAATAATTACTAAAAAGGCTTGCAGTTGCAGGCCTTTTTTTGATATAATTAGGGAAAGGAGTAAAAAATATGACATACCAAGAACTTGTAGCAGAGTTGAAAAATCTGAATCCAGATGCGGAAATAGTTGCCGACGACCCAGTAATAGGGCAGCACATCCAAAGCTCTATGCCTCTTGATAAATTGAAAATGCCAGAAGGTTTTGAATATAATGCAAAAAATGGAATAACCAACAAGCACAACACCCAGAGTGGTACATATATCGCAGTCAGAGCCACCTATAAGGAAAAGGAAGCTGAGCAAAATACTAGGACTGCAACAAGTGAAATCGAGATAGATCGCTTAATCACTGAATTGAACAAAAAGTTCGCGAATATTGCTGAGCCCGCAATGATGAAGGTTGTCATTAGGGATTATGCAGAGTTCTGCAGGCAGAGGGACGCCGGCATGACGCCTACAGAACCAACCGTTGCGGGGTACAAAGAGGCCTACGAAATCTTCGAAAAATACGAGGCATTTACAAACACCAAGCTTATCGAGAATGGTATCCTTAATACACATAAATTTGAACAGTTCTATAACGGGAAATATGAAGAGGTGAATAAAACAGCCGAATCAGGTCCTCCTGCCAAATCCTGGAACCAAATGTGCCAAAAGGAGAAAAGTGCCGCGAATACAGGAATGGGGTTCGACGATAAGCTTAAGGCATACGGCAGGGATTTCGCGGAATGGTTTCTTGCAGAGAGTGTGCAGACTGGTGAAGTTGACAAGATTCCTGACCGTATGATAAAGAAGCTTAAAGAAGCGGGAATTACTGATACTGAAATCGACCAAATCAAGGGCACTGCAAAGGCGGCGGAAGATCCTGAACTGGACAAAAAGATTGCAGAATTTGAAGAAAAATATGATATGGCGTATTTTGCAAGCAATCCAAAAGCCAAGAATTTGCAAGGTCCAAAAGCCAAGGCCGATATGGCAGAATATGAGAATTTAAAGTCTCAAAAGACACAAGGGGCAACTGAGCCAAAGACATGGAATCAAATGTCCCAGAAGGAAAAAAGGGAAATTGCGAATAATCCTGAACCAGCGTCATTCAGTAAGAATCTAGAAACATACGGTAAGGATTTCGCCGAGTGGTTCTTGGCCGAAACACAAGGCAGCGGCCAGATGGCGGCCTTGGAAAAGAACAAGCGTATGATGGACAAGTTGCTGGCTACTGGAATAACCCCCGAAGAACTTGAACAAATCAAAGGAGCAAAGACCCAAACACAGACAAAAGATCTTTCCCAAGGGGAAGGAATGGGGCCCTTGTCGGGAACGGATATGCAACCGAACGAAATAGTTACTCCGCAACAGCCCGTGATAAAGAAGAAGGAAGGCTTCTTTAAAAAATTAATGGCTTTGCATCATCTTGACAGGGCTAAAGAGTTCAAAGCACAAGCTGCCGAAGGTGTGAAAGGGGCTAAAGGCAGGGCTGCTCTTGAGTATGTGAAGTTTGGTGCCCGAACAGCGATGATGGTATCGCTTGTTGCTACTGGAGTTGCAGGTCCTGCTATTGCCGCTGCGGCGGGCGTAGGCCTAACTACTCTACAGGCTGCCAACTTAATTGGAACTGTGGCGGTAGAGGCTCCCGCTGCGATGCATGATTTAAAAAATGATGAGACTGCTCCTGACAAGGCCAGGACTATTTTAGCGGCGGGAACAAAGGTTCTGGCGGCTTCGACACCGTATTTAGTGGCCGCAGTAATTCCGTTTGGCGAGCCAATAGCCGAATTTGTCGGTGATAAATTCGGGGACATAGGTGATGTAGTCAGTGACAAGATATCAACTGTTGGAGACTTTATCGGTGAAAAAGGCAGGCTAATCGCGGGGGGCCTGCGTGGGCTGTTTGGCATGACCGAGAACCTACCTGCGAATGCGATTCCTGACAGTGCTATGGAGTGTTTCCTCGCGGCGGGTGAATCAGGCATGTCACTTGATGGCATCAATGGAGCAATGGGTGAGATACCCGCTGATATTCAACAAGAGGCAGGGCAAAGTCTATTTGATGGCTTAACTTTTGACCAGTCAAAAATTACAGATATGGACTTGTTTAAGGATGATCTAGCTAGAACCCTAGGATTGGACAGAGCAGGGTTTGAGTTGAACCCTGATGGGACTATTTCGCATGAAGCCTGGGTGGAAGGGCGTTACTTGGATGTTAATAAGCACACAGGCCAATCGTGGGAGAGTGGAGATAAATGGGCAGACACCACAGGGGCAAGGGGTGGAAGTCGTGGAACGGGTGATGCAATTCAGAGGTTGATCGAGCAACATAGTGATACCAATATGGAGCCTTGAGTGCTTGGGATGTTTTAAACTCAAAACCGCTTGGATAAAAGCGGTTTTTTGTTTTATATTAAGATATAGGAGGTGAACTTGAAGAAGTTTGTCAAATTGATTGCGATAGGGTGTATAGTGCTGTCGCTGGCTGTGGTGGGGATGTTGCCAAGTGCTTTGGGATCTGATTCCCAAGCGTCTATAGGGATAAGTCCTAACTATCACATCCGTAAAGTTCATAGTCAGGCCTTGTTTAACGAGCATGGCATAAATAATGCTGTCGCGTTGGCATTGAAAGAGATTACTGAAGTATTCAGTAGTTCCACAGCATTTGACTTTTCGATGATTGCAATTGGCGAGTTGGGCCTTTTGGTGGAGAATGGGGCGATTTATTTGCGATTATTTGATCAAATGGGCGAGGCTCCGACGGGACCATTCATCCAGGATCCAAATCATGAACAGATGTTGTCCCAGTTTACATATCAATGGTGGCAACTTGTTTTTCTGCAGGACGATGTTTTAACCCTTTGGATGGTAGATCCATATCGCTATGCCGAGTTTGGTGTTGGCTTGGGCTATGAATCGTCTATGGTTCGAGCCCAGATGTTAAGTGATCTGGATGATGTCCTCTATTTGTTTCCTGACAAGGTCAAAGATATTATTGTCCCGACAAACAATGTCTCATGGCAGGTTGCCCAGGGAAATACATCCGCCAGTGCCAATACATACACAAACCCAGAGGTTCCAGATGATGATTTGATTTGGTTACCCTCTGTTTACGAGATTTACAGCGTGGGAAATCAAGATGGGTCTCACATAGCGGGCGATATATTGACTAACTCTGGGATTAGGACCGGCCAGTGGGATATGAACGGCTTTGATCGTGGTTTTATCAGTCCGATGGGACACTCGTGGAGTGCAACTTGGGTTCGCTCGGCTTATTCTGATGGTTGGACGAGAGCAGTGGTCGGCCAAGGAGCAGGTATCTCCATCTCTGGAGCAGGGGATCTGCAGGGAGTGCGTCCAGCAATTCATATTGATTTGAACGAATTGTTCGAAGAGAGGGCACTGGGTACGCCGGCGAATGTTGCACTTTCAAGTAACATTGCCGTAACATGGGATGCGGTACCAAATGCGGTCGGATACCATATTTATGTTGATGGGATAAGGTACACAACAACTGCTATTACAACTCCTAGAACATTTGATGTTTCGGGAATTAGGCCAGGTCTGCCTATCCAGGTTCGTGCGATGGCAGCTGTTTCTAATCCATTATTGACTTTCTCGGGGCTGTCTTCATCCGTTGCCAGGACTCCTGTTGCACTTTCCGCCCCAACGGGTGTGACTGTATCGGGGTCGAATCTGACTTGGAATACCGTGGCAAGTGCGACGGGATACTATGTTTATGTTAATGGAAATCCTCATTCTCCTGCAACTGGTACGACATTTCCGCTTTCTCTTGATCCAGGAAATTATAACTTGCAAGTCCGTACGATCGGGGACGGAAACGAGACGGGGTGGCAAAATTCGGGGCTAAGTCTTGCGGCAACGCATAATGTAAATCCACAGATGAATTCGCCAACAAATTTTACCGCTGTTCGCACTGGTGCGAACACCCGGACGCTGACTGCGTCATGGGATGCGGTCACAACAGCCGATGGCCAGACTGGATTTGGCAGCGTAATTGTTGCAACAAGTGGCATCACCTATAGGGTATATATGAGTCTCAATAGTGGAGCATTCGAATTTGTGGATACTACGACAGGAACATCTCTTGTTGTTGAATTGCCAGGACCAGGTGAATTCGAGTTGCGTATAAGTGCATTAAGTGCCAATACACACATAAAAACAAGTTTATTTAGTCATTCAGCACCTGTTGAAATTCCTCAGGTAAGCCTTGAGACTCCTGAAATTTTGGAGGTTGTTGTCTATGGAAATATTGTGTCCTGGAACGCTATTCCAAATGCTATTGGTTACTATATTTATATTGATGGGCAAAAGCATAGTCAAAGGATAGCGGGAACTACATTTGATTTATCCACGATTTTGTCTAATGGGGTATTCAATATCCAAGTTCGTGCGATTGGAGATGATATTTGGTATATGAGCTCGGGACTTTCCGCAGTAACGCCACATACCATTTCAGATGATTCAGGAGTGAATTTACTTTGGCTGTGGATTTTGTTAGGGGCGATTGTTCTTCTTGCCATTATAATTATTCCTGCCCTAATGATACAACGGAAGAGGACAATTACTAGATAAGGCGAAACAGTTGACAATATTTGAAAGCCATGGCAAAATGTGTCATGGCTTTTTTGAAGAAAAATTGGGCACAATTAATCCTTGTTGCCTTGTGCATCGCTGGGGTGATATTGGCAATTGTGTTGCTGGCTAGGTCGGGCGAGTTGAATGGAACATCCTTTGCGATGCCGTTCGGGGCACTGAGTTTGTGGGTAGGCTATATCCTGCTTTTCTGTGGGGTAGGATTGATGTTGGTTTTGCGGATGACCAAATTAAGCAACGGGTACGCACATGCGTTGCTTGTTTTGACTGGGTTATTGGTGACTGTGTTTATGATTGTAGCGATGGCTGATGTAATCGGCAATTGGGAAAGAGCGTTTGCCGCTCACCCACAAATGACAAGTGATTGGTCGATTCTGGCAATTGCCCCTGTTGTGATTCAATTAATAGTCTTTGGGCTGTTTCCACTTGTGATCGGGGCTCGCAGGTTATTAAATCACTACCATGTACACAAGGCGAGAAAGAATTAAAAAATACAGCAACCATTCGATAAAGGCAATAACAAATAGAGATATCAGGAGCGTATAGACCGCTCCTTTTATTTCACGCCAACGGAACGCAGTTTTAAATCCGTAAAGGCGGGCACACTTGCCACGCTTCAAGGCAAAGACACATGCTCCCGCAAATACGATTAACAGTATAGTAAATACTATGATATAGGTTATAGCAAACAGCAGTCCATGCACAAAGCCAAACACATCAATTATCCAAAAGATGTTTATAACCATCCAAAATGCCCTAAACCCAAGATAAGGGAAGGTCAGCAGCATCGTCCATTTTGTCATGTTAAATAGAATTACAAGCAATAATCCAAATCCAATATCCAAAAACCGAACAAGGATGAATGTCCAAAGTGATCGATTAGGGGAGGCAACATTTAGAACATTCCCATCTAATAGATGGTTTGAGATCCAAAGATGGCTAAGCAGTGGATTAAACGCAACAATGATGCCCAGAACAATTCCACCTAATGCAAATAGGCCCAGTAACATCAACAGTTTCTTGTTCTCGAACCACATTACGCCAACATGATTTTTGAAATTGTAACTCATTCGCCCGAAATGCTTTTTCACCTTATATGTATATGTCGAAAAAAGTTACACAGACTATCCTCATGAAGAAAAAGCTATTTGTGATGGGATTGGTGTGCGTGATCGCATGTTGTGCTGTGATGATGCGGCCGTGCTGTGATGGAAGTGCCGTGATGGCAGCCGATGGAGCGGAGTTGCGAGTGACGGCCAAGGCGGCGTTCTTGATGGAGGCAAACAGCGGCAGAGTATTGTTTAGCCAGGATGCTGATAAACAGTTGCCGATTGCTTCTATGGTGAAGATTGGTGTTCTTGCCGTCATTTATGATGCCTTAGAGGCGGGCGAGATAGCTCTGGATGAAATGGTAACTGTATCACAGGCTGCCTCAGGAATGGGTGGCAGTCAAGCGTTCCTTGATGCGAACAGTGAGTATTCGGTCGATGAATTGATTAAGTCGATTATCGTGGCTTCAGCGAATGACAGTTGTGTCGCCCTGGCGGAAAGAATAGCAGGATCTGAATCCGAGTTTGTTAACCGCATGAACGCGTTGGCACAAAGACTGGGAATGACTGGAACAAATTTCGTGAATGTTACGGGATTACCTGCTCCAGGAGCGGTCAGTACCGCCTCCGATGTTGCAAAGATTTACGCATATACAATGAAGAGCCAATACTATGGCAGGCATGAATTGGTTTGGATGTATGACCTTACCCACCCTGGCGGCAGGATAACAGGATTAACAAATACGAACAAGCACACTAGGTTTTTCAATGGAATTACAGGAGGTAAGACAGGGTTCACCTCAGAGGCAGGGCATTGCTTAGCGGTATCCGCGACTCGGGGTAATTTGAGACCTATTGCAGTAGTTATTGGGGCAACGGACAGTAAAACGCGTTTTGCCGAAACCGCAAACATGATGAATTATGTGTTTGGGGCGTACCAAAACGAGCTGATTGTATCAAAAGACACTGTATTAATTGAAGTTAAGGTTGGAAAATCTATGGTTGACAAAATAGAGTTATTTGCAAGGGATAACTTCTATGACTTGGTTAAAAAAGGCGATAAGTCCCAGCCAGAAATTCGAATCGAGCCACTAGAGGACATAGCCGCTCCATTAGGAGCCGCAGATGCATTGGGTAAAGTAGTAGTAGTTCGAGAGGGCAAGGCGGTTGCAGAAATCGACCTAGTTACAGGTATCGATATTGAAAAATTAAACTACTGGACTTCTGTCCAGAAAGTAGCGAGGAAGTTTAAATTGGCGGCTTGATTATAACTGTTCCCTGTCGGGATAGGTTTTGTCCAGAATGGTTTCATATTGCAAATAATCTATATCGCATTCTGGGAATGGATTTGGGTTATCACAGCCTTGACATACCATGCTTGAAATAGTGCTTCCTATGTTCCGCAACTCGTGCATGGAGGTGTTGATTATTTCTGTTTGATTGTCACCATAATAAAGAATATTTGTGGCCCCTGCTGTTTCACACAGGTACATCTCTTCGTCGTATGGATTGTATTGGGTTTTTGCTTGTTCAAGTTTCCGGTTGTGTAAGCACCCCCATACGATATCCGAGGCTATTTTTCCTTTCAAAGGGCATCTGAGTTCTGGAAGTATTTCAGAAAGGACAGGTATAATATATACCTCTTGAAAAGGTCCTAGTTTATCACTCAAGAAGAAATTTTTCATGGATAGATTTTATCATAAAACACACCCAAAGTCAATATCGCATATATGTAGATATGTTTAGTTTTTACAGTAACAGCAGTGGCCAGCCAATCGCCCAAGCTCGCTCTGAGCGGGAAGAGGCAAGTATACGCAGTCTCCGCGAGGCGTTTGGAAGCATGGAAGGGATAGTAGCCCATAGAGACGAGCGGCCTGGCGTTTCCGATGCCACCCAGGCCGTTCGGCATATGGTACCCCCAGGGCATAGGCTGGAGGAGCATCACATCCACGAGAATTGTACTCATGGGCGGCGTCGTAAGCATACGCGAAACATGCCCGAACCCCCACATGATTCGCCATGCAGCCCTCAAGTAGGAGTGGTTGGTTAAAGGTAAACGATTGTAAAAATGCGTTGTGTAAACGCATTTTTTTATGTATAATTTAGGTATGCCGATAAGAAGAAAAGTGCCACCATCCTCGGAAGGAGACAACAGAGGGGAAAGCCAAATCGACAGATTCTATGGTGATGCGGCCAAAAATAACCCAGCCAAGTATGATATCAAAAAATCTGGGTCGAAGTCAAAGACCAATGGGCTGTATGAATCAACAGATAAAGATAAAGAGGAAGGACAAGAAGAAAGGTCCGAGAAGCCAAAGAAAAAATCCGAAAATATGCAGCGGCTTGAATTTATACAAAACTCTTTGAATCCCCAGAGGAGCGAGTTTGATGATCACAGATTAAAAAGGTCTTTGGATTGGCTGCGGGCTAATCAGGTACCCTTGCGTTATGAATGTCCGTCGTTGACGGCACGAGACGGGTTTCCCTCGCAAATCTTTGTAATGGCTCAAATTGAGGGAAGGTGGCATGATCTTGTAGGTTGGAATTTCGGCGAGGAGATTAGATCAAGAGGTACAATACAAGCCGCGGATGTGGCGAATCTGCGAGTTGAACATGGTCGTGTATATCGAAGACCTGTTAGCACTAATCAAAGCACAAGAGTCGCCCAAGCTTTGAATAGTTCAAGCTTAAAGCAAGCAAAGTTCGTGGCGACACAATTGAACTTTGATCGTAAGCAATGGAAAGATAGATATGAATTTGCACCAAAGGAGCAAAATCTTGTCTTGAAAACACTCTTCTTAATGAGGAAAATGCAGGGTATGGAATTGAGAAATGAAAAGGAGGCATCATGAGTAAGACAATCGCAAAAAAGGTTGAGGATTTTGAAAAGATTCCTGACCGCAAGTTAGAGCTTGCCGAGGATATGTTGAGATCAAAAGTTAGTATTCGTGGCAAATTCAACGAGGGGGTCAAGTTAAACATAGATGAAATGGCAGATGAGGCAATATTGGAGGCTATTGCAATTTTCAACAAGGAGGAAGGCCTGTCTGATGCTGATGTGGATTTAGAGAAGGAAGTTGCTTTGATTAAATCGATTTTAAAAGAAAGGAATGAATTCGCCAAGAAGCAAGAGAAAGTTCTAGAGGGCGTTGAAAAAGATGGTCCAGAGTTTGTTAAAAACAATAAGGAGCTGTATGTAGAGGTTCTGCAAGCGGCGTTCCAGCCCAAGCAGGGTCAGCCCCGTCTAGATCACACAGCAACCCAGTCAGTTATAAACAGCCTGCAGTATGCGGATATAGATTTGGGGGTAAGACTGGAGAGGGGTAGAGTTCCAAACGAGCCACAAAAAGTAATTTTCCAGGCTCGCATAGGTGGCGAGTGGGTAAAGTTAGGTATGGTTGATCGGGAGAACACGCAAGATGTAGGGCGAAAAGAAGTTAAACAAGCAACATCCGCAACAAAAGCAGAGGCTAATCAAGACAAGTCTGCTCAAGTAGATAAGGTTCTCAAACGCTTATTCCCTGGACTGCATACTGAAGCGGAAAAAGAAGAGCAGGAGAAAGATAAAGCCGAGAAATACCAGTACGATATGGACTATCCTCCTATGGGGGCCGACATGAGAAGAGAATTTTTACAGACTTTGATGGATTCAAGGGAGATTTTGTCGTCCAGAGAGCAAGATATCGAGAAATCTGTTTAAAACGCTTGGCAAGCCTGAATACCTATAGTATACTTGGTCTGTTACTGGAGGTAACTCATATTGGCAACACTTAAAGTTCAAAATTTATTCAAACATTACAAAAACGCAAAATACATCTCCGCAAGAAATATCTCTTTTGAGGTTCAGGAAGGTGAGATTTTTGGGTTCTTGGGAATAAATGGTGCAGGTAAATCAACAACTATAAAGTCTATCACGGGCATAATCCCGTTTACAGCGGGCAAAGTGGAAATATGCGGGGCAGATCTGAGCGACGACCCAATGACCGCCAAGTCCAACTTTGGCTTTGTCCCTGACAACCACGCGGTATATGACAAACTGACTGGCGTTGAATATGTTAATTATTTGGCGGACTTGTACAAAGTCCCATCAGAGGAAAGAAAAGAAAGGTTTGAATCCCTCTGTAAAATCTTTAACATGGAGCATGCTGTGAATAATCAAATCATGAGCTACTCCCACGGGATGAAGCAAAAGATTTCAATTATAGGAGCCTTAATTCATTCGCCGAAGTTGTGGATTTTGGATGAACCTATGGTTGGTCTTGATCCACAATCCATTTTCGAGGTTAAAAATTACATGCGAGAATACGCAAGAGCCGGAAATTCGGTCTTTTTCAGTAGTCATAATTTGGATACCGTCGAGCGTCTTTGTGACCGTGCTGTTATCGTTCATGGTGGTCGTATAATCAAGGAAATCGACCTTGCTGAGTATCGCAAAAAGAAAATTGATCTAGAGAAAGAATTTATCGAAATCACCCAAGCAGAGACAAAGAAGCAAAACGAGCACAAAGCAGAAATGAAAAAAAGAGAAGAAGAACTAGCCGAACAATACGGTCGTATAAAGGCATCACGAATGATTATCAACGAAGTAAAAGAGGAGTTAATTAATGAAATCAATTTGGACTCTGATAAAGATCCAGTTTAAATCTAGGGTCGCATTAAAAAAAGAAAAAACCACTAGAGAAAGGATAAAGTTCGGACTGACAGTTGCCTTACTCTTAGGTGTTTTTGGTGCATTTATATTTCTTTACTACTTATTCGCTGGGCAGTTTATAGACACAATTAACCCTGAGGCGAATGATCTAAGTTATCCATTTCTTGTTTTTACAATTTTATTCTTTCAGGCTATACAGACTGTGTTTTTAATACCCTCGCTGCTCAAGCGGCTTGACATAAACAATGAAAGAGAATTATTATTAAAATTGCCTGTATCGCACAAGCAGATATTTGCATCAAAAGTAATAGTTGCATATATTCTTGAAGTTTTATTTGCGGTTGTGTTGCTGTTGCCGATTCTAATAGCTTTTGGAATCGCATCAAGTATGCACTGGGGATTTTATTTGTATATTCCACTTATTTTGCTGTTTGCACCCGCATTGCCGTTCTTCGTTGCATCGCTATTGCTGTATCCTGCGATGAAGTTGGTCCAATTAATGAAATCAAGAGCGATCTTGACTTCGCTTGGATTCCTGATTGGGCTTATTGGCGGAATGGCCCTATATATCTTTGTCATGAATACAATTGTTGGGCATCTAACCGCCGAAGGGAATTTCCGTCTAACCCTAAACAATAATGTTACGGGAATACGAAACACCGCAGATCTTTTCTTCCCCCAGCGGTTGTTTGCAAATTTGGTAGGTGCTGACGCGATTACAGCCCTTTGGAGTTTCTTTGCAATTTTGGGTGGTAGTGCCTTGTTCATGGCATTATCCTATTTCATAGGCAGCCTCGCCTATAAACAATCATACCAAGACGAGCGATCGGGCTTTAACGCAAAGACAACGCCAAATAGCTTCAAGCAAGGCAGTCCAAGGAAAGCGACCCTGACGAAGGAAATTAAGAACATTTTCAGAAGTTCAAACTATACTTTCCAGTTGTTCCTTGTTGTAATTATTACGCCGATGATTGTATTTTTCGTGGATAGGATTTCCTCGGCGACTTTCTTTGAAAGTCTGCGAATACAGCAACAGGCTGACAACGCAGGCAGTGTAGGTTTTGGTATAGCATTATTTGTTTTGATGATTTTAATACCATTGTCTGCCAGCTTCGCGGCATCAAATATAACAAGAGAGGGACATAATGTTTATCACACGAAGTTGATACCCCAGCCATTTCGTACGCAAATCCTAACCAAATTCTTTATAGTATTTGTGCCAGTTGCTGTATCGGCGATAATTTCTGTAGGAGTCTTGATGATTCCGCACCAGCCCGATCCAATTGCTCAGATTACTGTGCATCTTGGAATGTTAGATGCACTATTTCTGTTATTCGTAGCTCTTTGTATGACCGCTGGCTATGTTGCTCTTGGTACCTATCTTGATATTAAAAGACCACTATCTAATCAAGTAGGTGAGGGGGAATTAACCCGTTCAACGCCAAATATAAACTTTGTTATGGCACTTGGGATCGTTATTGGTTCAGCGATTGGGATCTTGACAATTTTTGGTAACTTTGCACATTTGTTTGAACATGCACATGGATTTGTCAGGTTTATTACCAGCGTAGGGCTATACTCCCAGTGGATATTCTTCTGTTTTGCGGCACTATTTGCCGTGGGAATGTGTGCGTTATTGTTTGTTGATGGACCGAAGAAATATGGGAGGTTGGAACAGTGAAAAAAACAATTCTTATCTTGATTCTTGTCCTGCCTGTAGTGGTTGTCAGCCTGGTCTATATGATAGCGGGTTTTGTGGTGCGTCAAGCGGCGGTAATGCCAATTGATGGTGTTCGTATAGTTGAATATCGCATGCACTTGAATGGTGTATATCATTTGCCTGGCACCGATGAAGATGGAAATTTCAATAGGGCTATGGCGGAAAATTGGCGCGTGGGGCAAGCAATAGACCTGGGTACATTTATAATCCCTTTGCCTGCCCCGCGTGCAAGATTCAGTGCTCTTGACATAACCATAGAGTTCTCAACCGAAGCAGATATGGCAGTCGCCCAAGAAAGGGAAGCCGCCATTGTTATATCCGAGAGCGGCATAGTCACGGTCAACAGGGTTACAGCAGGATTGGCAATTATACGAATCGATGAATTCTTCTCGATTGAAATATGGTATATCAGTGCAACTTAAAAGGAGGCAATAATGACAAGGCGAACTAGACTTGGATTTTATATTGGCGGAGCGGCAGCAGGGGTTCTGGTTGCCATACTTGTACCTATTTTGGTGGTTTTTGTATTCACGGCGGCAAGGTTTAGTTTGCCTGATAATCTTCCAAGCGTTGTGATCTTCAGTTGGGATACCGACGAGGCTCACAGCATGCCTTTAATCACAGGGAATAGACAATTTGGCTATGAGTGGGAAATAGTTTCTCAGCGATATGTAGATGGCAGTAATGCAAGTGTTATTGAATGGGTTAACGAGTATGAACCATCTGAGTACACGATGGCTCCGCTTAGCGTTAATCAGGAAAGAGTTAATATTCATTTTCGTGCGAATATTACACACAGCAGAGGAACGGCCGCGTTGGACTGGCATTTTCAAGTTCGCTGCATAACATTTCCTGAGTTTACGCATTTATTCAGCCCTAATCAAACAAACAGAGTGGCATATCGGATACAAGGTCTTGCTCATCGACGAGTCTTTGGAACGCATGACTTGGACTGGGATAATGCGACTCAATTCCAGCGAGCAGGTTACAAGCAAGCCTTTGACATAATGCAAATTGCAACTAGATATCGTGGTGGCCTTGATGCCTTGGATTTGGAAGTATTTGTTGTAGATATTGCAGTTAATAATCAATCGGGAATCCAGTATGCACTTGATAATCATGACATAGGGCTTAACAACTTAATTGTCGATGTTAATGATACTGATATTGAGGCAGGAAGAGTGAGAGTGGATTTTAAATCCACAGGAGTAGTTACTGTTATTGTAAGAGGAACGCATGATGTTTCGGGAATTATTCAATATTATTTCTACACATATGAGATTGTTGAAGGCGTGAATGCCCACACCTTTGCTGATGTAAAAGCTGTAGAATACAATGCAAGGATGAATTATATCCGACATGGTGTTAGGCTGAGGGGGCCAAGTGGGATAAATGCTGATGGCCCTATTGGATATTTGAATAACGCGACAGAAAGAACAATTGTTCCGCGACATTTGGCTTTTGAACTCATCCCGGCCCTAGATAGTAATCTAGCGGTCAGTGTGTACAGGAGACTTGGCGAAACTCTCAGTGAAACCAACCCACTTAACAGTGCATTATTTCACTTGGGAGTTAATTACGGAGACTTGCCTCCAGGGGCAAGTAACCCAGGCGATCAACAGCGACAATTTGTACGAGAGGCAACGCCAAGAACAAGGGCATTTAGCAGTGAATATTTGCGTGAATTGGCAAGATGGGCTCCAGCATTTACATATCGTGACTTGATAATCAGGAATAACATGCAAACATGGGAGGAGGCAACTTGGTTCTTTGGCTCGGTGCATGGAAATGGGCACACCATTGATGCAACTCCTTATGCCGAAAATTCTGCCCGAGTTCACCGAAACGCACATACTACAGGCTGGGAGAGTGAGGGACTTGAAAACGCATCCTTCGCACCAGGTATGGGTTGGGGCGATCAATACGCTTTCTATGCTCTGTCAAATCATAGTGTTATTGATAATTTGCATCTTGTGGGCCACAATATTGTCAACCCAGGAGGAGCCCCAGTAAGATTGGATCAATACAACAGGGTAGGAGTTATATCCGTAAGTGGATTAGGGGGCTATGACAGGTCATTTCAAATAGGGCAGCGACATGACAATGGGGTATTTAGATGTGGAATGTACAATGCTGATATAACAATCAGTCATGCAATTATTGAGAAAGGATTGATGTTGGTCGGAGCATATTACATTCCTAATGCCAAGTTTCCGATGCGTGTTGAAAATTCTGTATTAAGAAACAGTGGTTTCACTGGTGTCTTCGCTCGAGGAATGCATGGGTGGTCAAGTGTTGCAGATCGAAACCGCGGCAGGGGATCCGAGGGTGGTCACTTGGTGGCTTTTAACAATGAGAAAGGAAGAGTGGACGGAATTGTTGAGGACCGTCAAGACTTGCTTGCGATTGCCCCCAGTGGTTGGAATGAATATAGAAGCTTTGGAGTGTTTATTGAATTGCATAATATTTTCACCTATGAAAACACAACGACTCCTATTATAGTTGATGATGGGGTTGCGGATACACACTTAGTCGTTACTGGGGACCATAATGCGTTCTACACATGGATAAGGGTTACAGACCTGGTTATGCCTACATTCAAGTTACCTGATTCTCCAAGGCCAGGCAGGCCACACAGTCTGGAGGTTGTTCCCGATGTCACTGGAATTGCACAAGATCTAATCAGAACAACCCTGGCGACTCCTGAATTCGCAGATGCTGCACTTATTGATGGTCCACATACTTGGATTAATCTTCCGCTTATATCGGTAGGTGTTGATACGGGAACTATTTTTGATCTATCCGGAATCCCGGGGGAGATGCGTGACATCTATATGGATATTCCAGTCGGCGGTATGGGTCTTAGTGCTGTAGGAATTGTTCCTGCCTCTGTCGTGGATGGAATAACAATGGAGGTTCAAAGGGAGCTATTCGAGCACGGCAGTTTAACCCGTCGAATAAACGAGTGGGCAGCAATGATAAGGACTAGCTGACTTTCTCGACGATAACCTCTCCGCACAATATATCACTGTACGAATAGACTAGGGTGTCTACTACATCACTATCTTTTTCCAGCTGAACCGAGAAAACATGAGGGAACGCACTAGCAAGCGTTCCTTTGTAATTCCGGACAATTTTTCGTCCGCGACAAACTTGCATAGTAACTGGTTCTCCCACCATTTCTTTTACCTTGCCGCGAATATCATTTAGGGTTATTTTATTTTTCTTCATGTCATATAAGTATTGACAGAAGGAGGCGATTTTAAATGGAATTGCAACATGGAACAAAAATTGTCAGGAATCTTGAGGCAATCAGCAAAACAACTGCACGGGTTGAGGCACGCCTTGAGCCACGAGTCGGCATAAAAAGGATTTTACAAACCGAGGCACGGGTATTTTTATCGGGGCACGAGCGGGAGGACACCGAGGTTCGGATAAATGGCCGTGTGGTAACGCGGGTAATTTTTATTGATGAGGCAGATAGCTTTAACAGCGAGGAGCGTACAAATAACTTCTCTGAGAAGATTATACTCTCTAATTCCGCAATGGTTGGCGAAATTATGGCTACGGCACATGTTCTTGAGGCTAAGGTTGTGGACAACACTGCTCAAATTGCGGATGCTCAAGTCCAATTTGAAATCACTCTGCTTGGATTGACGGCTAAGGAAGTTCGTTTTCTTTCTGGCATGACAGGAAGTCTGGAGTTCAGGACGGAAAAGGTTCGAGTGAATACTTGGGGACAAATGGTAACAAGTCGTTTCGAAGTCGAGGAGCGTATTGATCTAGACAAATCTTGTGAGGGAGTTTTGAGCGTTGATGTTATCCCAACTCTCCGTGAAATCGTGGTAGGAGAAGGCAAGGCAACTGCAAAAGGTCAAGCAATCATTAATATACAAGCCGTCAAGAAAGGCGAAGAGCAGTCCATTTACAATGATCATATTGAATTCGATTTCAGCAAAACCATGCAAGCCAAGTTCCTGAAAATTGATGATAGTGTTTTGGGACAGGTAAGTGTCAGTAATATAGAGATTAGGGCAGAGAGCAAGGACTCGCCGCAGCTGGTCGTCAGTGCAGAGCTTGAGTTCAAAGGCTTCAGCGTTACTGCAGAAGATGTAGATTGTATTGCTGATGCGTTTGGATTCTCGAATCACCTAGAATTGAGAACAAGTGATATCGAATCACTTTTAACATTGCCGACCCATCACACAAATATAGAGGTGGACAGCAACCTTGCAATGGGTGAAAAATCGGTATTTATTACGCGGATACACTCGGTTGGTCAATCGACCGTCAGTACGCTAAATATTTTGCCTGTGAACGACAAAGTTACGATTGAGGGAGCTCTTTCGACAAATGTAATATTTGAATGTGAGGAACGACAAATTCACAGCCATGCGATTAAAGTCCCATTCAGTTCAGCAATTAAAATCGAAGGCGTAACCGCAACACACACTATTCAGGCAAAGGTTGATGTGACCCAATGCAAGGTCAGGGCAAGGCGGGGTAGGGAGTTGCTGGTTGATGCACGCCTCAGTGTGGCTCTTTCCGCTACCACTCAAGCCACAACTCGTCTTGCAACAGATGTTATCTCGGGCGAGGCTAGGGCGGCAGACGACAGTGCAATTCTTATTTACACTGTTGCCGATGGCGAAACAGAATGGGATATTGCAAAGCGCCTAAACTGCCCACTGTCAGAGGTCTCTATCCAAGATGGTCGCGTCTTTATCTATCGCCAACACCTTGTGAATTTCTAAGAGGCATCTTGACAAAAGTATAGAAAACTGCTATAATAGCCTCATGATTTCTCGTGAGGCTTTATTAGAAGAATCTATTTGCAACTCGGACAATCACGAGAAGGTTTTACATAATTATGAACAGCGTCAGAGGTTATCTAGGTTTTTAGCCACACCTGAGGGCGATAAAGCTATTGTGGTTGGAAGTGCCGCTCATTCTGCGTTCACTGAAGAAGCACGGCTTTTCTTTGATGTAGATATGTTACTTGAGGGGAGAGATTGCCGCGATGCTGCTAGGGGGTTCTGGCCGAAAGAGATAGTCGGCTGGCTTGATTTATGTAATGTTGACGCAACAGTATTTCCAGAGGTTGAAGAAGCAATTTTACCGAAAAGACTGTCAATTGACGATCCCATTAATATTCGCACTCCTTCCGTTGAATGGCACTTGGCAACGGTCTTGTGCAGGTTATACGAAAGTGCCAGCAGAGACCTTATAATTCACAAGAAGTATTATGATGTTTGGGCTCTTGCCCAGTCGGATAATATAGATACCCGCAAGGTTCAAAAGGCAATAAAGCACTTACTGCGAAGTAAAGAAGAGTACTTCAGAGAGGATCGAGGAAAAGTACTGGAGGGGATAAAAAAGTTCAATAAAAAAGGTTTCTGCTCATGGAGCTGGGACAGTGGGAAAAAAGAGCGACCTGCAAACTCAACCGCAACCCCTCAAAAAGTTTTAGATACTGTTAATCAAGTAACCGCTGAGTTTAGATTTTAAAAAGGAGTGATCATGATTGCCCTCAATGATTTACTAAAAGAACCTATTTGCAACTCGGACAATCACGCGAGAGTATTACATAATCATGTGCAACGCCAGCGAATATCCGAATTTATGAAAACGCCCGAGGGTAAAAAAAGTGTCTTGGTAGGAAGTTCGGTTCATTCTGGATTCAGTGATGAAGCACGACTGGGATTTGATGTGGATATAATTATTCCACATGGCGTTGATTGGGGAGGTTATAGACGCACTGTCGGAGATATTTGGTCCAGAGCAAGATTTGACGAGGTCGAGGTACACAGTGATAGGGACATAACATTCCCAGAAATTAAGGAGCTTGTTTTACCTAAGAGAATTTCGGTAGACGAGTCCGTGACCGTCCGTACCCCTATCATCGAATGGCATCTGGCAACTGCGTTATGCCGGCTGTACAGTAAAGTAAGTAAAGGAGATTATCGATCTAAGCTAAGTTATGATATTTGGGCCTTAGCACAAGCCGAGGGAATAGATACCGGTAGGGTTCAGGAAATCCTAGAGCATTTGATGCACGACCAAGACGAATATTTTCGAGTTAAACAGATTACGGTACTCCGTGGAATACGGGATTACACAGAGGAGGCTGTTTCACTAAAATGGGAAAAGGGCAAGTTTGAATATCCTGCAACTTCGACAGCGACACCACAAAAAGTTTTTGCTACTGTTAATCAAGTGACCTCTGAATTTGATTTTAAAAAGGACTAATTTTGTCAATACTTATGCTATGAAAGTGATTGTTGGGGGATTATTTGTTGTTGGGGCGGTTGCTATTTTAGCGATAGGGGGCCTGTTTGGGATGGGGGCGACGGGGAATACCAAGTCTGAATTTTTGCGCTTGCATATTAGGGCTAATTCAAACAGTGCCGATGACCAAGCAGTTAAGTATTTAATCAGGAACGCGATAATTGACGATTTGACACCGATGTTCAGCCTGGTCACCACTCGTGAACAAGCAATGCATACACTTGGGGATAACATTCCACGAATCAAGCGAATTAGTAACGAGGTTCTAGCACGCGAGGGATTTGACTACCAGGCACGGGCAGCGTTGAGGAGCGAATATTTCCCAATACGAAACTATGGAAACTTAACACTGCCTAACGGGATATATGATGCCCTGATAATTGAACTTGGGGCAGGTGAGGGAAATAATTGGTGGTCGGTGGTCTATCCACCTCTGTGTTTCCTTGATAACAATATCGGCGGCGAGCGAGGCGTAATATATCGCAGCCGTCTGCAGGAAATAATATCGCGATTTTTTTAAGGGCATGGTATAATGATTCATGTTTGAAATGATGGTCGAGGAAGTCAAAAGCCGCCTGCACGATAATTGGAGAATAAAGCGATTACAGAAAGATGGTACATTCCAGCCCCGGTGGAAGCCCATAGAAGACAGGAATTTTATTGATGAATTGCAAGGTTATTTACCACCATATGTCCGGCAAGTAGAGGGCGGATATGAAATTGATATTGCAAATGCCTCGTTTGATCAGCTAAGCAAGGATTGGCAACATGAAAATCAAGAAGCGGCCAAGAGAGTCGTCGAAGAAATCATACTCGCGATGGATATTGATGGTCATCGATTTGAAACAGATGAAATAGGCGACATAATTCACGAGTACTGGCTAGAGCGTAATAAGAGGGCAAGAGGCGGCGATTTAGATGTTCCTTATAGTGAATTGCCTGTACATGAACAGGATAAAGATCTAGATCAGTTTCATATGGGAAGAGCGGTGTATGATGAGATGGTGGATGGCCGCAAAATTAGGCACTCGAATAAATGGGGAGTAGAGAGAACCAGTTAATTATCACTCTTTGCCCCGATTTGATATATACTGAATCATGTACATAGGCCAAATTCTGTTCACGGGATTTTTGATTTTGTTCGGCACCTCACTGGATATCTTTGCCTTGGGTTTTGGCTATGGGGCGAAAAAGGATATAGTATCATGGCGAAGCCTGATTATAGTCAGTTTTATCAGCAGCATATTTCTGCTTATTGCATTATTGTTGGGGTTCTTCTTGGGCGAATGGTTGCCTTCGGTGGTTTCCCATTGGTTGGGGTTTGGATTGCTCATGACCGTAGGCTTATGGAGGATAGCCGCATGGCTGGCAAGCAGAAAGAGGGAGAAAAAGCCTCACAGCATTGTGTCAACGAGAGAACTTTTGCTGGTTGCTGTTATGCTGTCTATTGATGGAATGGCGATAGGGGTAGGTGCCGCAATTGGTGCGGTGACGCTTGCATTTATCTTTGCGGTGTTTGCAATATCAATTGTCACGGATATTCTGATGTTCAGGCTGGGCCAAGGGATGGGAAGGGCTCTTGCAGAACGCCTGTCGTGGGATCTGGGGTGGGTTGGAGGAGTCCTGCTTATAATAGTTGCAATTGCTGGACTTTTTATTTAGGGTATGGTATAATAATTGATATAAGGCACTGTTGCTAAGTGGTAAAGCCTCGGTCTGCAAAACCGATATACGCCAGTTCGATTCTGGCCAGTGCCTCCAAATCACATCTCGTTACTCTTAAATTCATCAATTGTCATCAGTCTGTCTCCAGCAAAATATTCGACTGGATAATGTCCGCCAGAAGAATATTTGTGGCGTGCATCTAATTCGTCAAAATTTGATGTTCTGAGAAATTCACCCATTTTCATTGCCGAAAGAGAGCCATAGTTATATTTTTTTGCGTCTGCATGAGTACATGCCCTATCAACCATGTATCCGTCCGCGCTGATGCTTAGGTGCCCGAGTCTCAAAACCCGCTTTCCTTGTTTGGCCAGCGTGACCCACGGCGGTTCTCCGCCAATGCAATCCGTTCTTGATGCTTTTTCAGGTGTCCAAATTTCTACATCAAGTGGCATTGATTCGGGCAACACGAAAACAGTCTCTTCTGGCAGACTTCGTGCCCTCCCCGCATATATCAAGTGATGTTGGGATTTGTCTTTTGCAAATGGGGCGTCAGTCATTGGATTTATTTGTATTAATCCAGGGTACTGTGCCTGCAACTCTTTGACATCGGCTATTAATTCATCATAATCTATACCTAGTCGTTCACAAGCCTCTCTGTGATACATATCTTCGGTTATGCGTAATGTCGGGCCGTGATCCCACCGGGCCCCAACGGAGAATTTTTCTTTGAACTTTTTAATTATTTCTAGAAATGCCCTGTTTCGCTTTAGATTCACACCGTTTGATATGACTGTAACTCGTCCAACATTTTTCTTTTTCATGCTGGAGTCGTATATTTGCTGTAGCTGAGGGAGAGCCATGGACGGTTCCGTTCCGTTAACGCACAAATGACGAATCGACTCAAACGATGTAATTACATCATCAATAATGTCATGGTCGAGTGTATCGTTGTAGCTTGCATCGTGTTGCGGGTCTTTGTAACAATGTGCACAACCCTTTATGGCATGAGAAAGATAGCACTTCTTGGTGAGTTCTATCTCTAATGTACTAAGTGCTGCCACATCAAAACTCATGCAGATATTCTATCATTTTTGACCTGCTTTGTAAATGCCCCTCCACGACTCCCGAAATTGACGGACAAAAAGGCACCCTTGAGGCACCTTGGCTTTCACGCAAATAATGCAAATGGTGAAAGATATTGCAAAATATTGAAAACTATTGAGGATTATGTTATAATGAAATGTGAATAAGAATCTGTTTATCTTTTTGTTTCCTGAAAGGGAGTATATGAAACGAGTTGACCCAGAAACGCGTCACCTACTTGATGAAGCTATTAGACGACGGTATAAAGAAAAGGGGTATGATTTCGCAGTCGCCAGATACAAAAACTCCGAAATTAACATTGGTGAACCATCGGACAAAATTATTGATGCAAATATAACATTTCAACAGTCAACGCCATACTATACGGAAAATTGGGAATATGCAGATTTTCAAGCCATTGCAAGCTCATTGGCTCCCGATTTGTATGAGCAAATCAGAGTTGGTGGGTATCATTGCTTTGATTGCGTACAGAAACTTGCAGTGTTACTTTACGAGAGAAATCCAAGCACTATTATTGACACAGATTTGACAGAGTTTTTCCCAAATCGTGCCACGACACTTAATCGACCGAAATCCCAAAAATTGCAGGAACTACATTATGAAGTAAATCCAAATTTTGATTTTGAAAACTACATTCCAGAAAAGACTTTTGAAGAGATACTTTCTACGGCGAGCCATGTATTTGAATTCCGTCAACTTGTCAAGACCTACGAACATCCTGTATTTGGAATGGCGGCAGGTATAGAAAAATTGAAAACTAAATTCGCAAGAGAACAACATTCCGCTGACGAAATAACGAAAACTTGATTATCCGCAAAAGTGCGAATAATTTAAGTATGCATTTACACTTGAACTCTTGATGTGCTATTATGACATAGAAATGAAAAAATTGATAATGATGTTTCCATCTATAGACTTTGTTCAGCGCGACCGTGTTTCCTCGCAACGCGTTGATAAGCTGAATCAAATCATAAAGAAGCGATATATCTCAACAAGGGCAGGTTTCAAAATTGTCAATATCATGCACAAATGCCAGAAACTGCTTAAAATTGATGCAATAAAAGATGCTGAGACACTTTTGGTTCCTGAGCACAAAGAATTTACTCGCGATGCCTTAAGTGAATTATACGCCGAAATTGTCACTCATCTTGAAATTAATAAGGAAGACATGGTTAACATCGGTGGCTTCCATTTAGGTGATTGCACGAATTGGGTAGCCAATGAAATCCAAAAGCATAGCAGAAACACCCTTATTGATCCTGCTGTGACGAATGGTGTTTTCTATCATCTTGCTGACGGTCTCTTTAGACTTACATATCCAGGTCCAGAATACGATGTATTCAAGCATTATGGATCTGACGACATGGAAGCACCGTATTACATGCGCAACTTCAATGTGCAAGCCCTAACGGACGGAAGTGATGGAAAATTCAATGAAATAACTGAGCGCGTTGAATGTCTTAGAGATTTGGGAATCTTCGACACATGCGACCTGAGACACCAAACATCGCTTTCGACAAGAGGAAAATAGGCAACTTGATTATTCGCAAATTATATATTGGCAGGTACTAATTTCGTTTGACTATTGATTTTCTAGTTGGGCGTGTGGTACAATAGTGCCATGAATTTGAAAAATATAAAAGATATTAATCAGTTTAATACAGATTTTTTATTCGGACATGCAGAAAATAAAGAAGCTAGGACAGGGGTTACAGTAATAATCTCGAAAGATGGGGCAACTGCGGGATATGATACGCGTGGAGGTTCTTTTAACCTAAGGATTCCTTCGGCAGTCAATCCTGAAGGCAGGGGCAGAAAATTAACAGGTGTTGTATTGGCGGGAGGATCAGGATTTGGTCATGCCGCCAGCGATGGAGTCATGCAATATTTGTCCGAAAACAAAGTCGGGGGCAAGTTCGATGATGTATACATACCATCTGTCGCAAGTGCTATTTTGTTTGATTTGGCTATAGGTGATTCGAATGTACGGCCTGACCCTGCAATGGGGCGTGTTGCGTGTGAGCACGCATTTGCACGCAAGAAATTTGTTCAGGGCTCGTTCGGGGCCGGGACTGGGGCGTTAATAGGAAAAGCAAGAGGTGAGAAATACGCAAGCCAAGGAGGGCAAGGGGCTCACATCATTTGGAATGACGGCGTTTATGTCGGGGCAATAACAGCGGTAAATGCAAGTGGCGATATCCTGGGTCCTGATGGACAGATAGTTCATGGTGCATTGAATGACGATATGGAAACCTTTGCAGATTCTCGTCGCATAATATTGGAGCGGGCTCATTTGGGAAACAAGCGAAAGCGAGACCAAGATAGATTTGCCGAGTTCGAAGGGGACGATTTAGTAGAGAGAAATACAACCATTTCTTGTATCTTCACGAATGCCATTTTAACAAAGCCAGAAACACGGAAAATAGCCGAGCATGCGAACGATGGAATCGCACGAGTGGTGAATGTGCCATTTGCTGGTGCTGATGGAGATACAGTATTTGCAATGGCTTCGAATAAGGTTGATGTGAATGCGGAAAGTATAGGTATTATGGCTGCCGATGCTATGGCTCATGCAATCTGGAACGCAGTCGAGGCAGTTAAGTTGGAGCAAGCAATAAAGGAGGGGAGGGAGCTAAGATGAAGAAGGTTCTAATTACGGCGGGTGGAACAACCGAATCGATAGACACCGTTCGGGGTATCACAAATTTTTCAAAAGGCAAGCTTGGGGCGAAGATTGCCAACGAGTTTGCAATGTGTGGCGAGATAAGTAAGATCTATTTCCTAGGGGCTCGTTCGACAGCTAAGCCCGTGGAATCGGATAAGATAGAGATTGTTCAATATTCCGATGCGGCAAGTTTGCAGCGGTTATCGTACGAGATACTGGGCGATGAAGAAATAGATTCGATAATTCACAGTGCAGCTATAAGCGACTATACAATAGAGGAAGTACTTGGCCCAGATGGTCAGCAGCTTGACCGTGTGGGAAAGATTAGTTCAAGCCTGCCAAGTATGACTCTTAAGTTGGTGCAGACGCCAAAAGTTATTTCAGGGTTCAAAGCTATATCGCCCGATACAAGTTTAATAGGATTTAAATTACTTAGTAGGGCGACATATGATGAATTGTTCGCAGCTGCTGAGAAAACATTGAACGAGAGCGGATGCTCTGCCGTTCTCGCAAACAGGCTAGAGGATATTGCGGACGAACAGCACAAGGCATTTCTGCGAGATAAGAGCGGTACAATAGCAGAGTTTCAAACTAAAACGGAAATCGCAAAAGGGTTAGCGGATTACTTGGGATATGAAAGAGGAGGTAAGCAATGAAGAAGAGACACATAATGCTGGGGATTACTGGAGGTATTGCTGCATACAAGGCGTGCGATATTGTAAACTTGCTCCGGAAAGAAGGGCACTCCGTTCAAGCGGTTATGACGAATGCGGCACAGCAGTTTATAACGCCACTGACATTACAGTCGCTGACAGGGGAAACAGTTTACACAGACGCCGATATATTCAAACTTATGGAAAAAGTAAACATAGAGCACATAAATGTCGCCCAAAGAGCTGACTTGGCACTAATTGCACCTGCTACAGCCAATACCATCGGAAAAATTGCTGGAGGTATAGCTGATGATGCCCTGTCCACGAGTATGGTCTCGCTAAAGAGCGGGACTCCGCGGATAATCGCACCTGCGATGAATACAGAGATTTACAATAATCCTATTGTTCAAGACAACATTGAAAAGCTAAAGCAATATGGGTTCAAGTTTGTAGGTCCGCGTGAAGGGATGCTGGCTTGCGGTGATCGTGGAATTGGTGTAATTGAACACCCTAAAGCTATTGTTCAATCAGTTCTTGAAGAACTTGAAAAGTTAGACTAGTTTGAATATAATATAATTATGGAAATAGCTGTATTGTACAGGTCTATGACAGGGCACTCAAAAAAGATTGCTAGGGCAATCGGGGAAGAGCTTGGTGTCGAGCCAATGAACATCAAGAAAAATCCCCAATTGGCGGACTATGACCTTGCGTTTATTGTAGGCGGGATTTACAGCGGTAAGAGCTTGCCCGATATGGTCGAGTACATAAAGACTCTCACAGTAGAACAGGTTAGGAAGGTAGCTCTTGTCACATCATCTGTCCGGGATAAAACAGGGCAAGACGAAGTACGCAGCGTTCTTGAGTCGAACGGCGTGGAGGTGGTTAACGACGAATATAGGTGCAGGGGTAATTTTCTGTTTTTCAAGATGGGGCATCCAAATAAAAAAGAAATCGAAGAAGCCGTTAAGTTCGCGAAAAATATCAGAACCGCATCGTTAAACTGATGCGTTTTTTATTTGTATCCACGCCCAGGACTTGAACGGTAACAATATCACCGACGGAAAGAACTTCGGATGGATGCTTGATGAATTGGTCACAAATTTGGCTGATATGCACAAGGCCGTCTTGGTGAACGCCGATATCAATGAATGCACCAAAATCAATTACATTTCGAACGGTGCCTGTTATTTCCATCCCCTCGGTCAGGTCATTCATATCCATCACATCGGACCGAAGCATTGGCGGAGGCAAGTCATCACGAATGTCGCGTCCTGGGGCTTTCAATTCCCGTATAATGTCATCAAGGGTCAGGGCTCCGATATTTAGTTCCTTTGCTAAATCTTTTGTACTGCTCAGTTGATTTAGCTTTCCAATAAGCTTTGACGCTACTTCATAGTTCTCGGGATGGACGGCGGTGTTATCCAGGATGTTGGAGCTTCCTGGGATCCGCAGGAACCCCGCACATTGTTCGTAGGCCTTCGGACCCAGTTTCGGGATTTTCAGGAGTTCTTCACGGCTGGTGAAGCCACCTTGTTTAATCCTGTGGCTTACGATGTTTTTCGCGATAGAGGCATTTAAGCCCGCCACGAATGACAACAACGGAGCAGATGCGGTGTTCAGGTCAACCCCTACACTGTTAACACAATCCTCTACAACACCATCCAAAACATGGGTTAATCTTGCCTGTGGCATGTCGTGTTGATATTGTCCAACGCCGATAGATTTAGGGTCGATTTTGATTAGTTCTGCCAGAGGGTCTTGCAGGCGGCGTGCAATACTGGCGGCACTTCTGTGGGCGGGATCAAAGTCAGGGAATTCTTCGGATCCCAATTTTGACGCAGAATAAACTGACGCCCCTGCCTCGTTTACGATAATGTATGCAAGGTCTTTGTTCCCGATTTCTTTTAATAGTTCTGCAATAAAAATTTCCGATTCTTTACTGGCCGTGCCGTTTCCGATTGCTATGATTTGAACTTTGTGCTTTGTGATTAGGTCTTTGATGATTCTCTTGGATTCTTCGATTTTGTTCATAGGGGGGGTGAAATATGCAATAGCACGGTCAAGAACAGTGCCATTACCATTAACCACGGCTATTTTACAGCCAGTACGATATCCAGGGTCAAGTCCCAAGACAACACGATTTTTAACTGGTGGTTGCAACAAGAGGGGACGCAGGTTACTTTCGAACATCTTGATTGCCTGTTCAGATGCCTCTTCGAACAATTCATTCCTTACCTCGTTTTCTACGGAGGGCTTAATCAGGCGTTTCCACGCGTCTTCACCGGCTTCTTTGACGAGGTAACTGCTTGGGGCTCTTTTTACAAACAGTGAGTTAATTTGGTGCAACGGCAACTCGTCATCCAAATCGATGATGCATTTCAGGGCCCCTTCTTTTTCAGCCCTGTTGATTGCCAAGATTCTGTGACTGACGATTTTTTTTACGGGCTCTCTAAAATTATCATACATCTCGTAGGTCTTTGCTTTGTCGTGCGTAGCTTTTAATTCAGTTGAAATAATTCCATGTTCCCATAACAAGTCTCGCAAGGCCTTTCGTAGTTCAGCAGTATCACTGATAATTTCGGCAATAATATCCTTAGCACCATCTATGGCATCCTGTGCCGTTTTAACCTCGTCATTGATATAGTCCTCAGCGATTTTAATGATATCTGTGGTATCTTTTTGCTGTTCTAAAATCAAATCAGCAAGAGGTTGGAGGCCCTTTGCAATCGCGATGGTTGCACGAGTTTTTCGCTTTGGTTTGAATGGACGATAGATATCCTCGACCTCTGTCAGGGTTTGTGCGGCCTTAATGGCGGCCTCTATCTCCGCGGTCATGAATCCTTGCTCGGTAATACTGTTCGTTACGACTGCTTTTCGGTCATCCAATTTCCGCAGGTAATCCAGCCTGTCTGCGAATTCCCGTAACACTTGATCGTCACACGCCCCCGTCATCTCTTTTCGGTAGCGGGCGATGAAGGGAATTGTATTCCCTTCGTCAATCAATTGGATGATGTTTACGCTGTGTATTGGTGCAAGGTTGAACTCCTTCGACAAAATTTCTTGATGTGTCATAAACATACTATCTCTGAAATTATCAATTTTGTCAAAGCAATGTTGCGTGATATCATAGGTTATGAAAATTTTAATTATTATCCTGCTTTGGCTACTATTGATTCCGATTCTCGTTATGTGTCTGCCTTTTTTAGTCTTGGGCTACATTTACTACTTGATCGTTTCGCCGTTCGAGAAACGAAAATTCCGCAAATCAGGATATGCCCAGGTTTGCCCCAAATATCACTTTGGTGTAACTAAAACGATAGGGTTCATTCTGTTTAAATTATTAAAAAGCACTGGCACGGAATTCAGGCATATGACTTATTTGCTTGAGGAATGGCATGAAGAAATTAGATATATCTTGAATCTGAATGGCAGGGAAGTATCCATTTGGTGCACTGAAGAGTGTATGTATTATGATGCGGACAGGCAAAACTGGTTCTTCTGTGATGACCAAGGCTATCCGTTCAAAAATGTGTCCAGCCCATTTGAGATTATTGGGGGTGAGTTGCTTATCTGCCTACCTGATGGATATTTAAAGTTCGAGTGTCTAAGCGAACAGGATAGGGGGCTATTGCAACAAGACAAGCGGTTTATATGTCAGTCAGATGTGATACAGCTTTTATCCACCCAGTCGAGGTAATCTGGATGCCCAAACTTGATCTGTATAGCGATAATTTGTGGAATTCTATATGGGTGATTTGACTTGATGAATTCCTCGCACTTCTTGTATAAATTCGCCCGCGTAATCATTCCTAATTGAAACTCGATATGATTGCACACCTGGCCTTCAAAAACATAGTGACTCTTTATTTCGGATACATGCGTACATGCCACCAATTTCGCCTCCAGTATTTTCGTTGCAAATTCCACCGTAGCCTCATGCGTTTCAAATGTCGTTTTAACTTCAATATACTTATTCATCGTCTGCCTCCTCTGCAAGGGTTTTTATCTTTTTATACTGGTGGTGAAATTGCATGCACCCGGGAATGGTCTTAGTGGGGCTGTGCCATTGAACAAACCCAAATGGCAACCAAATAGTCGTCCCCCCGCCTTTTGGGCTGTAGGAGGCGGGGGGGGCCTTTGCTATTTTTCCTTTTAGGGTATTTATGCAATATAGGCTATTGTTATCATTTTCTCCAAGAGTGTTAAAGTACCAGATATATTCTGCATAATCTGACGGGTTCGCAGCCAGTCCCCTAGAGAAGCAAAAATCAAAAATCTCTGCAGCATTTTCGGTGAACCAATTAACTAGCTCTTTGTAAATATCTCCATCGAAGATGCGAAGGGTGTCTCCACTAAGCCGATGCTTTCGAGTCTCGTAGCTTTTCTTTGTGCCAACTTTTTCAATAATCGCCAAAGTGTCGCCTGCCGTTCCCCAATACAAAGATATCCCGCGTTTAACAATGTCGGGGATAATTTTTTTGTATTGTTGCTGGAAACCTCTAATAAATCGGTCGGGGGTTATCAGATACACTTGCCCATTTCCTTTTTTCAAGGAGACATTTTTTTTGTTGTCGCCAATAACTATTACGCAGTCAGTCTTGGATTTTGTGGTATCGCCAAAAATACTTGGGATATTTTTTTCGTTAAGTCCGCCTATATCAATTGACGCTATTTCTTCCCTTGAGGTATCTAGGGCCTTTAAGAGGTTGCCACTGCCTGATTCCAGCATTTGTTTTAGAAGTTTTTCATTCTCATGCCCAGAAAGTTTTGCATGTCGCCAGCCTTGGGAACGGTTTCTTTTTTCCATAATATTTCTCCTATTCTGATCTTTCTCTTTCTGAATCTAATTTTTGAGCTAGTTCTTCCACATCATATTTAGGGTCAAATTTTATATCTTTAGCTACCATCATTTTTAATCCTTTGATTGCGGTCCGAGTGTATTTGTGATGCTCGGAATCTCTTGGAAATCGGGAAAGATAATTATTTCTTTTCTTTCAAGTGCCATGCTAGATTATATCACCACTTAATAATCTATTACAACTTCTTCAAAAAGGGCTCCCTTCTTATAAAATTCAAGTGAAATTTTTCTTTTTGAAAAATTGACTTCATAGTAAACACCCAGAATATATCTACACACATGCTCTGGTAGTGTTTCCCCGTCGAATGACCAGGCACCATATCCGTCTTTGGTTAATATCCTTACTCTTTCTTTGTCCTTTTCTTTATCTATTTTAGGACGGCTGCTTTTTTTCATTTCTATTGCCATGAGATTATCTTGTGAGATATTCTCTCCACGGCTATGAACAATTAAGTCGCAGTCTATCGTTATTATCTTTTCATCTTCCCCGAATGCAGTTTTGCTCATTGTTTTTAGTTTCCCGCCTCGATTGCGGTTGTATTCTACATCTACATAGTAGCCAGAAAACACCTCTTTTTTCTTGAGCTCTTCAGCTAAATGCAACATTAAGGCCCCACATAGGGTTCTTTCAGAAACATTCATTCCAAAAAGTGATTTATCCTTTGTCAAGAGACTGTTGTTAGCTTTTTCAAAAGCTTCTAATAATTCTTTTGTCATGTTGGCGCTCCCTACTGGAATCGAACCAATAATTAATCCTTAGGAGGGACTTGTTATATCCATTTAACTAAGGGAGCACAGTGACCTTAGTCGGATGGATGACGGTAGTATAATCCATTTGACTAAGGAAGTGGTGAAGTATGATAGCATCTCGTAATCGCTTAGGTCAAGGACTTGGCAAGGGCTGCGGAAGATTTTTTAGCCGCTTTGTCAATACGATCAACAACGCGTTGGGGGTTTAGCCAATAGTCACGGCTCCAAACACGCATGATTGCCCAGCCGCGGCTCTCCATGAATGTGCTACGGAATACATCTCGTTCAATAACGCTTGGGCTGGATTTGAATGCAGCATCATCCAGTTCGATTCCTACCAAGTATCTGTCAAGTTTTTTGTCATAGATGGCAAGTGACAGCTTGTAGTTGTTACTGCCCAGGTTCTCTTCGACCGTGTAGCCTAATTTTTCCAGACCCGTTTTTAATTCGCTTGCCACGCCCGTAGTTGCCCGTACCTGGACTTGGTCGGATGGTGGGCGGAAATCCTCCAGAATGGCTTGGACATCTTTTTGCTTGCCCGCAGAAACTGCACGGGCGTATTCAAGGTACTTCCTGAAAATCTTTGGACCTGCATTCTTCGTGTTTTCGACATTCAGTTCTTCTGGTTCTATACTTGTAATCACATAGATTTTCTTCTTGGCACGCGTTACGGCAACATTAAGACGGTTTTCCCCTCCCTCTGCGTTAAGAGGTCCAAAGTGGAGGCCGACTTTGCCACTCTCGTTTCTGGCGTATCCAATGCTGAAAATTATTATGTCTCGTTCGTCACCTTGAACATTCTCAAGATTTTTCACAAACAGTCCAACATTTTCTCCATTTTCTTTCCTGCTTTTTTCCTTGCTGATTATCTCGCGGAATTTTTCGTCGACACGACATTCTTTATCAATTAGATCCTCGATATAACTTTCTTGTTCCGCGTTAAATGTGATTATCCCGATCGTTTCGTTATTTTTTCGTGTTCGAAAGATTTTTTTAAGCAACTTGATAACCTCAGCTGCTTCGACCCTGTTCTTCTTGTCAATCCAACGGCCATCGACCTTGATTCGTTCAATTGGCTTGTTATTAAGGTTTTTGGTCAGGTTTGGGGCTACCTGCAAGCGACAATCATAGAATGCGTAGTTGCTGAAAGTTATCAGTTCCTCGTGCTGGCTTCGGTAGTGATAATTTAGGTTAACACTGTTATAGCGACTGGTTGCTAGGTCAAGCAAACTCTCGACCTCCAGGGCGGCTTGGGTGTTTAAATCCGCCTCGTCAATATCCGAGCCCATATAACGACGCATGAACAGGGCGGTTGGGCGGAGCTGTTTAGCATCCCCTGCAACGGCGATGTGTTTGCTGCGGTAAATAGTCGGCAAGGTGTTTTCAATAAAGACCTGCGATGCCTCGTCAAATAGTACGAGGTCAAACAACCCTTCCGTCAGTGGCATGATAGTTGAAACACTCTCGGGGGAGAGGAGCCAGCATGGGAAGAGGGTCAGCATTAATTCACCATATATTTCCATTAATTTTCGTATAGCCCAATGATTTTTGTCTTTGTTGATTTGGTATAAGAAATTTTTGTTTTCGGGGCTGGAGTTGTATAATGAGATATACTTGTCCTTGAACATTTCAATACAAATCTTTCGAACAATTTGTGTTTGTTCGGATTTTAATGAGAGAATTCTATTTTTAATACTTTCGTATTCCATGATCTTGGCCAGCTTCCCTTTCTTGGCCTCTTCTGTTATAACAACTTCGTGATATGTTCGTGCCGAAACAATTTTTGAGACGGCATCGGTGAATTCTTTTTGGTTTTTTGTGGATTCATAACAGAAATCTAATATTCCCCTCTCGCTTGAAGAAAGCTCGTGCATATTAAGGTTTAATCCACGAATAAAGACATAATTATCAAGGGCGTTTTTAAGCATCTTTAGACTGGATGGGTTCTCGTTTATTAGTCCTTCCACCAGCATCGCAAAGCCCTGCTTGTCTAGGGTTGCCTCTAGGGGGGTGTAATCCGCAACAAATTCCTTGATACCTTTTAGGGCGTTTTGAAAGTTCGTTGCGATTTCTTTATGCGATTTTTTTTCAAGCTTGCTGACCAATGCAATAACGGGTTTCAGATCGTGTCCCTCTAAAAAGAATGCCAGTAATTGTCTTGCATTTGGATACTTTGAAATGTCAAAGTGATTTGCATGTATTTTGGTCAATGCCTTGGTAACCAAGGACTTTGCAGCATTAATTGTGTTTACATCAAGGTCGCTGCGAATATGCGCGGCAAGGGGATTTTGTAATCGCAAAACTTGTTTTTTGTAGTACAGGCCGTGCTTGTTTTTCTCGGTGATTATACGGACGATATTTTCAAGTTCACTAAACTTGAATGACATCATTTTTTTATTGGCCTGCAGTTGTTTATATAAATTTCTATCAAAAGTACTTTGCCCAAATGAATGACTGCGGACATACATTTCCTGTAGCGATGGGCCAAACGGGGTAGAGTTAAACAGGATGTCGGAAATGTCTTCCAGCAGGCCAACCTCTGCCTTGATAGACTGGCGTACTTCGCGGTACTTGGTCTCGTGTTCGCCGTTAGTTTTTGAGGGTTTGTCTATTAGGGCATGGTGGGCATTCTTGGTGCGGGCAAAAAAATCTGCTTTGCCTTTTTCAGGGTCGTTTATGTACATCGCACGCTCGTTCAAAATCCCCAGACGATTGTACACGACATCGAGGGCTGCCTTTTTTTGTGATACTACAAGAACTCGCTTGTTTTTGCATAGTGCGTCTGTGATAATGTTGACGATGGTCTGACTCTTGCCCGTTCCTGGCGGGCCATAGATTACCATATTTCCTTTCTGGTTCAGCTTTTCAATCGCTTCCTCTTGTGAGAAGTCCAGCGAACTCATTGCGTACAGGTCAGTTGATGGTTTCTTGATTTTCTTGGCTTCTTTGCTTTCCAATAACTCCGATATTGCCTCGGTGGTTCGTTTGTTCTCCAGTGCCCTATAATCGTTGTATATTGCATTGGCGAGGGGGAATCGCCCAATGATTGCATAATGTTTAACATCTATCGGGTCGCCTAACCATGGCTCTTTAACCTTGGAAAAGTTGTAAATTCCTTTTCGCTCTGGGTGTCCCATCTTGAATCTGAATTTTCTAAGGTATGCAATCACCGCATCAATATCGGAAAAGCCTGCCAAGTTATCAAACTCGGTAACGAGATCATCGATGTTTAATTTGTATCGTTGAGCATATGCCAACAGGAAAACTTTGTTTAGCTGAACGGGCTCATTATGCTTTTTCTCGATCGTGACAGTTGTTTCGTTTTCGATGTGTATCGTCGCAGGGAAGAGGAGTAATGGTGCTCGAACAATCATCTCGCGTCCGATACTGCCCTCGACAAAGGGGAAGCCGATGAATAGTTCATATCTGCCTGTCTCGTGTGCGATTTCCTCGAT
>WRBH01000006.1 GCA_009784665.1 Bacillota bacterium
GGGACATCTACTATTACTCTTGCAAGCGCATCACGAACGGGATATCGTTTTGACGGATGGTGGACTGGACTTGAAGGAGGAACCCAAATCACCCAAATAGATGAGGGCAGTTTCGGCGACCTAACTGTATACGCCAGGTGGTCTATAGACTTTAGTGATGACGAAACAGGGATTACAGTTGGCCAGGGGCCAGGCGGCGAAATTGTAGTTACTGTCCCAGGAGATCCCGGCACAGTTATAACTATCAACCCCGACAATAATCCTGCGGTCACAATAGTCCCTCCGAATGGTGATATCATCGTCGATGGACCAAGCCAGGATGGTGAGATAACTATAACAATCCCAGGCGATTATGACGACGAAGAAACGATTATAATTGTCCGCCCAGGCGAAGATCCACCCGTAACCGTGATCCCGCCAGCGGTCAGGTTCACCGTAACATTTGATTCTCTCGGTGGAACTCCCGTTAATTTCCAAAGAATCATCCAGGGCGAGCAAGCGGTTAAGCCAACCTCAACTCGGACTTTGTACAGGTTGCTTGGTTGGTCACATAACGGCGAAATATTCAACTTTGCTACTTCGATTACCGAGGCAAAGACACTTTATGCAGTGTGGGAGCGAATCAATATTGATGATGGTGACACTGGAATCGTCGTTAACCCTGGTGACGACGGCGAGATAGTAATTACAATCCCAGGGGAGGGCGGCGAGGAAGATACTATAATAATAATTCGCCCAGACCCAGATAATGATGAGGAGCACAAAGTAATAATAACTCCGCCCAGTGGCGACATTACGGTCGAGGATGATGGGGATGGTAAGATAACTATAACAATCCCAGGGGAGGGCGATGAGGAGGAAGTAATTATTATTGTCCGCCCAGATGAAGACCCGCCTGTTATTATCTATCCTCCTGTCATCAGATTTACTGTTGTGTTTGATCCACTAGGCGGGACAGCTGTGCCTTCGCAGCGAGTTATCAAAGGCGAGCAAGCAACTCGCTCAACATCAACCCGAATGCTATACCGTCTTCTTGGTTGGTCTCATGATGGAGAGGTGTTCGATTTTGAAACTCCTATAACCCAGGCCAAGACACTTTCTGCAATCTGGCAGCGAATCGACATAGACACAGGCGATACAGGTATAATTATCCAGCCAGGTGACGAAGACGATAATGATCTGCCAGGTGATAACGACGACATCGTGATTATAATCCCGGGTGCCCCAGACACGATAATCATCGTCAGGCCAGAGGACAGTGACCCTGTAAATATATACCCACCTAACGATGATATCGTTGTCGAGGATGATGACGATAAAGAGATAACTATAACAATTCCAGGCAATTATGACGATGAGTATGTTATAATAACTGTTCGCCCAGATGAAGACCCACCAGTCACAATTCAAGAATCAACACCGCACTTCACGATATCGTTTAACAGCGAGTGCGAGATTGAAATCCCGTCACAAAGAGTGGTAATTAATATGCCTGCCGTTATGCCAACCCCTACGCGAACACTCCACCGCTTGGTTGGGTGGTCGACCCAAGAAAATGGCGAGAATCGCGAGATATTTGACTTCAGCACACCAATAACAAGTGCTCAAGCATTCCATGCGGTATGGGAGAGGATACTAATAGATGACGGGGGAACAGGGATAATTGTAAAGCCCGGTGACTCCGAAGACGGTGAAAACCCAGGGCAAGACGATGACATCGTCATAATTATACCTGACGATGATGAAGCCATAGTTATAATAATTCGCCCAGACCCAGAAAACGATGGTGAATATAAAGTTGTAATCAGTCCACCTAACGCCGACATCGAGGTAGAGGGTGGGGAAGACGGTGAAATCATCATAACTGTACCAGGTGAAGATGACGGGGGCTGTACGGTAATAATTGTCCGTCCAGGCGAAGATCCTCCAGTAGTAATTATTCCGCCTAATACCGACACGAATCAGGGTGGCGATGACAATGGGAACTTCTTCACGAACAACTGGCCTTGGTTTGTCGCGGGCTTCTGTATAATATCGTTACTTATTTTGATTGGATGGATTATTCACAAATCAAGGCGTAAGAATAATTCTAACTTATAAAAATGCTTGACAGGAGGGTTATTATCTAGTATGGTGATTATACCATATCAAATCTTGAAGGTTGCTAAGATAAGGTCTTAGACCGTAGAGCTCTACAACCCCGCAAGGGGTTGTATCTTTTTGTAGAATGATGTATGATTTATCATGAAATATAGAATCGGATTGGATATAGGAGTTGCATCGGTTGGCTGGGCTGTTCTAGAAAATGACGAACATGATGAGGCGAGCAAAATTGTAGCAAGAGGTGTTAGGGTTTTCGATATTCCGCAGAATCAAAAGGACGGAGGCTCGCTTATGGCTGAGCGGCGAGGGTTTAGGAGCATGCGCCGAACTCTGCGCCGTCGAAAGGTGCGCGTAGGACTTGTAAAGCATTTGTGCGAGAGTACTTTTAATATAGCTTTCAAAGGAATTTTGGAACAGCAGAATCTGCCTTGTATATATTCTATCAGGCTTGACGCTCTTTCGAGGAAACTCGAAATTGAGGAATTCGCAAGGTTGATGCTTCACTTTATCCATCGGCGTGGATTTTTATCGAATAGAAAAAATATCGAAAAAGGCAGCGATGATGGGAAAGTTCTTGTAGGGATAAAAGATAACGAGAAAGTGTTGAAGGAAAAGGGTTACAAAACAATAGGTGAATATTATGTCAAAGAATTTATTTCAAAAGGATTAACGGTCCGGAACAAGTCTGGGTCATATAATTGTACCTTCAACAGAAAGTCAATCGAGGATGAAATAAAGTTGATATTCAGAATCCAGCGTGAACTTGGATTTGATGCAAATCTAATCGGTGAGAACTTTGAAATAAGATTTCTAGAGCTATTCAACAAGCAAATCCCCTATGATATCGGACCTGGTCACCCAAGCCCATATGCGATTAACAGTTATTTAGATGCAGTAGGGGTTTGTGAATTTGATGGGAATCCCCGGGCATACCAGGCAACTAATGCAGCGGAGAGATTTCGATTATGGTCAAATTTAAACAACCTGGTTCTTGTAACACGCACCGAGAAGACAATCAAGGACAGAGAGTTAACCTTGCCAGAGAAAGAAAGTATCGCAGAATATTGCTTGCACAAAGGCGGGAAAGTCACATATGGCATGCTGAGGAAAAAACTTGGGCTCGGGGAAGATGTACGATTCAAGCACCTAACTTATGTTAAAAGAGTAAAGACAGAAGGCAGATTCCAAGTCCAAGAAAGCGAGCCTGTCGAAGTCGAGAAGAAAGTATTTGTCGATTTGCGTGGAAGAAGTGCAGTAAAAAAAGTATTCAAGGACAAGTTCGGAGAACTGACGGACATGGAAATTGATACGATAATTACGGTCTTACATGCGTATCACAGCGAAGACAGGCTAAGGATGGCAATTGCAGGGGAGTTGGAGAACGGCAGATTTACCCTTGACCCAGAGTACACAGACTATGTTTTAAATATCCAACTGCCCCAATCAAAGCCTACACATTTATCGACGGAGATAATTTATAAAATCTTGCCTCATTTGGAGGCTGGGCATAAATATTATAAGGCGATGGAGCTTGCGGGGTTTAATCATACTACTGCTAGTGAAGTCGAAAAAAAGATAAAGTTGAGTCTGAAAGACATTGAAAAGGAAATTCGTAATCCTGTGGTATTGCGTTCGGTGTCCCAAACAATAAAAGTTGTAAATGCAATCATTGACAAGTACGGTTCGCCCCAACAAGTTATTGTCGAAGTAGCAAGAGATTTAGCACGTGATTTCAGAGAGCGCCAAAAAATAACACGGGAAAATGAAGAGAATCAGGCAAGGAACGAGCGTATCAAGAAGCAAATTATGGAGCTTGGGATTTTGGTGCCAGGCGGCGAGGATATTGTAAAGTATAAACTTGCTCAAGAACAAAATTGGGAAGACCCCTATGACGGGGGGCGTAAAATCGACGCGGAAAAGTTGTTCGAACCAAATTATGTTCAAGTCGACCACATAATTCCATACAGCAAAAGTTTTGACGACAGTTATGCAAACAAAGTTCTTGTTCATGCGGCAAGTAATCAAAACAAGGGAAGTCGTACGCCATTACAATTTCTAACGGGAGATAGAGCACAGATGTTTATTAATTGGGTAAGGAGTGCAAAAATTTCACCGCGGAAACGGACTAATTTCTTAACTGTAGAGCCAAAGGAAGACGAGATGAAAGAGCGCAACCTAAAGGATACCCAATATATAACTAAGTTTATCAAAAACTTTCTTGAAAAACATCTGTATCTTGCGGACAGCAAGCATGGCGTACCTATCAAAGCGATCAAGGGTGGAATGACCGCTCACTTCCGAAAGCGTTTGGGTCTTAATAAATTTCGTGACACGGACGAGCACCATGCAACGGATGCCATTGTCGTTGCATGCTTCACAGATAAACTTGTCAGGCAAATAACTGAATTTTCTAAGAGATACGAAACAATTTACGAGAAGCTGAAATTTCCAGAGCCCTGGGACGGGTTTCGGGACGAGCTACAGGCATTGGCTCCTGTATCGGTTTCACGAATGCCGAACAGGAAAATAACAGGACCCGGACACAAGGAAACGGTGCGGGGCCTTGTAAAAGAATTAGATGTCAAAGGCAGAGAAATTTATTATACAATTACGCGTGTTCCACTTGCGAAGTTAAAGCTAAAGAACGGAGAAATAGAGGGATATTACAACAAGGAATCTGACATAGGCTTGTATAATAAAATAAAAGATGTTTTGTTGACGAATCCAGAAAAAGACTTGGAAGCTGCATTTTCTGGGTTTCGCAAACCAAAAGCTGATGGCACTGATGGGCCAGTTGTACACAAGGTTAAAATTAAAGCAAAGACCACCAATTTTGTGACTCTTGATAGAGTTGGTGGCGTCGCGGACAACGGTTCTATGGTCCGCATAGACATTTTTGCCAAAGGGGACAAGTTTTACTTTGTTCCAATTTACACGGCGGATTTTTACAAACCACAACTTCCAAACAAGGCATCTGTTTCTGGGAAACCCTATGTTGAATGGCTCGAAATGGATGAAGGGCTTGGTTTCGAGTTCAAGTTCAGCCTGTATTCCAATGACATATTTCATGTCGCCGAGTATGGATTTTTGTACTATCGAGGTGCTGATATCAGTAGTGCAAGAATATCGGCTGCTTACCAGGATGGAAGAGTCGAGGATGGAAAGCGAATCCAGATAAGGATGGGTATACAAAAATTACAAGAATTTAGAAAAATGGAGGTCAGTGTTTTGGGCGAAATCAAGGATGCACCATTCCAGCCGCGTGATGTCAGGACACTGTTGGGCCCAAGATCCAAGAAAAAGGAGAAATAGATGGGCTTCTTAAATATAACTCTTGGCGATACTGTGAAGCATTTCTCCATTAAGAATAACCAATTGCAAGTTCAAACTGTGGACAGCGAGCGTCAAATTCCTCTTAGAGATATTAACAGTTTAATAATTGAAAGCAGCAAAATAAACTGTTCGGTCTATGCCCTGCAGGCCCTTGTTCGGGAAAGGGTAGCGGTATATATGTGTGACCATTTGCATTTACCCAATGCGATGATATTGCCATTTAATGATCATTACAGTCAGTTAAGAGTGTTTAATATGCAACAAGACGCCCCCCGCCCATTGGAAAAACAGCTCTGGCAGGCAATAGTCAGGCAAAAAATATTAAACCAAGCTAGGTGCCTAGCTTTGTTGGGCAAGGAAGGGCATGATGAACTTGTCGAAATTGCAAATTCTGTGAACAGCGGTGATACCAACAATAAAGAGGCACATGCGGCTAATTTTTATTGGCGCAAATATTTTGATGGCAAATATGGGCGGAATACGGATTGTTTTGCTAATGATTTGCTGAATTATGGATATTCACTTGTTCGTGGACAAATCGCTCGCGATATTGTCGCTCATGGGTTACAGCCCTTCATGGGTATTCATCACAAAAATCAACTTAATGCATTCAATCTGGCGGACGATCTGTTCGAACCTTTTCGCCCTTTTGTTGATGCATTTGTGTCTGAAAATTTTGATTTTTCGGACAAGCGTGTACTGCCTGAACATAAAAGAATACTCATGCGACTGTTGAATTTGGCTGTGACTATAAATGGAGAAGTACACAGTTTGCCAAACGCAACGCATGTGATGGTCGAGTCATTTGTTGCAAGCCTTAGGGATAAAGCCGTGAAAATAATTTTGCCGATATTGGCGGAATTAAAAAGTTTTAAGTATGAGTAGATTTATGAGAGTATTTGTGATGTTTGATTTGCCGACTGGTACAAAAAAAGAGCGTGGCGAAGCCACAAGATTCAGAAATGCGTTAATAAAACACGGTTTTTATATGTTACAATATTCTGTGTATGTACGATTGTGTGCCAATGTTGATGCGGCAAAGGCTTCGGCTAATACTGTACACAAGCTCATACCCATGAAAGGGGCTGTACGCATTATGATAGTGACCGAACGACAATACAGCAGCATGTATGTTTTGCTGGGGCCAAAGCATCACCAAGAGAGTTTCCTGGACGATGACGGCAATTTATTTTTATAAAAAAACTTGTAAAGGAGGGAAATTATGAGAATTTGTATCTTTTTTGAAAAATCGAAAATCGGTACCGGCCTATATGTTGTATTACCCAATTTGCAATGCCAACAAAAAACACCATATTTGGTGTTTTCTGCGTCTCAGTCACCTAGTCGATTGTACCATACCAAATCTTGAAAGGGAACTAAAACGAAGTGCTTTTTCTGGTGACTAGCCATTACATTGTACCATACCAAATCTTGAAAGGGAACTAAAACATTGAACGCCGTCGGGCTTGCTATACGGGCATTGTACCATACCAAATCTTGAAAGGGAACTAAAACCACAGCATGACAACACAGGCACACACAGACATTGTACCATACCAAATCTTGAAAGGGAACTAAAACCCATCAAGGTCGTACGGCGATAACACACTAATTGTACCATACCAAATCTTGAAAGGGAACTAAAACGGATAAAAACATAATAATATATAACACAATATTGTACCATACCAAATCTTGAAAGGGAACTAAAACCCAGTTATCCCAAACGCTTTCCCATGGGACAATTGTACCATACCAAATCTTGAAAGGGAACTAAAACTGATTCTGCCGCTCTCGACATCAGGCTCCAATTGTACCATTAAAACACCCACCTCTGTGAAAACGCAAGAAAAAAGAGTGACTGACGCAGGATTCGATCCTATATCGGGTCACTTCACTCTTGACCCTATTATACGCCAAACACCAGATAAAAGTCAACTTAACGATCCCATCGTTCTCGCTCATCATCAAAGTCAATGTCCCTGTTGGTATAATCAACACCATCATCCTGATGAGGATGGATTATATCTCGGTTCAACCAGTAGGGTTTTCTCAGCGTCGTAAGACCTTTTTGTCCGTGATCGAACTTCTTGTTTTCATAGTCTGATATTTCCAAATGCAAGCGGTCTTTCTCCCTTCGCTCGCGATTTCTATCAACTAGGTGGCTTGTTATAGCACGATGTATTTGTTGTCCAAGGGAGCGCAGGTTCAAGCCATTGGTCAAGTATTCCCTAGCTTCGTCTGCAAGTCCCTCTAGTTCGCTTTCAAATTCAATTTCTGCTAATTGCATTTTAATATCGCTGAAGAAGTCATGTGTTGATTCGGCTAAATCAAGTTGTCCCCGCCTGACCAAAGTATCATAGGTGTCGGTTGCAATTGCATCAATAACCATGAATCCAGTATAAGCCACTTGACGAGTTTTGTCAAGATGTGTATAATTCTGTCATGTTTAAAAAAAGAAGTAAGCAGTTCAAGATAGCATACTGGTCGATTGTAGCAGTTTTGGTTGTCCTGTTTTTCACGGCTGGAACAATAAGTTACGCGATATTTGGTGATGTTGCCTTCACAAGGGCATTGCAGGGCAGTACCCTTGATATCACTAACATAGGAAACTTCTTCAGTAACAATATGGAGAGGGTTATCTCGGTCCTGTCGACCTTGTTTATTGTCTTTCTGGTTATAAAGTTTTTCCACATCGTTATTCGTCTTATGTCTCTTAAGGCCTCTAATCGCAGAAAAACAATCCTAGCATTGGTTTACAGCTTTATCAAGTATACAGGAATTATCATCATGTTCTTTGCCCTATTGGCATTGGTGATGGAAGATGTTGGAACGCTTCTGGCTGGTGCTGGTGTCCTTGTTATTATTATTGGTTTCGGCATGCAAAGCATGCTTGCTGACATCATTGCGGGACTGTTTATCATTTTCGAGAACACATTCGAGGTCGGCGATATCGTAACATTTGATAATTTCAGGGGCGAGGTCGTCTACATCGGAATTCGAACAACAAAATTCAAGGGGATTGATGGCAACATCCATGTTGTGAATAACTCGGAAATGCGTCGTCTTGTTAATATGACACAGGACAATTCCGTTGCAATCTGCGATGTTACAATTGAATACAGCGAAAATCTTGAAAAGATTGAAAAGCTAATTGAGAACCACCTGCCGACCCTGCCTGCGAAACTAGAGCAAATAGTCGAACAACCTGCATACATCGGCCCTGCCGAGTTCAACGACCGCGGAATAACTCTGCGAATAATAGCCAAGTGTCACGAATCAAATCGAATGATGTTAACGCGTGCACTTAACCGCGAGATGAAGATACTCTTTGACAAGCATAAAATCACTTTCGCCGTTCCACACATTAAAATTGATGGCAAGGTAAAATGAGAACATTACCTAACTATATCCGTTCTTGTATTTGCTCGGTTTCGGCGATTTGCCTGATACTTATATTTTCGTGCAGGACATTCCCTAAGGTAATATTGTTCCCATCCCTTGCACGGAAGAGATTCGCTTCTTTGTCCAGCATCAGGTACATCCTCTGGAAATCCTCGATTTCTCGTGGCTCGATGTTTAAATTAGGAAATGCCTCTATTACTTCTTTTACGGCTTGTCTGTATTCATCGGTAGAAATGTCAAATTGTTCAATGTTTTTTGCACCTGCACCTTGGACAGGGAAAAATTGACGCAGCGACCATTTATCAATTTTAAGTCCAAAATTATTTTCCAGATGAGTAAGATATTCGCCCATCTTGACCAGGTTGTTCATACTATGAATTTGATTCCAAATGTTTTGTTTATGGACACAGGTGTTTATTACGCACCCCACGCCGGCATTGGTGACAGTTTGTATCTCGTCGAATATGTTTGCTCCATTTTCTTGGCTGCCTCTGATTTTACGCTCTGACTCTCGTGTGCCACCTTCAAAGGGAATTGATACTTGTGACAAGTAGGGGAGAATCTTCTGATATAATCCAAACCTATGAAAAATACCAGTATGTCTTAGGCCACTGCCTGTGTTAAGGCGAATATTTTTAATGCCGCCATCATGCAGATATTTAATCAACTCGGGCAGATGTTCCAACATCATTGGTTCCCCACCTGCGATAGCGACTTCGTCAACTTGATCCGCGATTATTTTATCAGCAATTTTAAAGTGGTCTTCTTTGGTCAGGGTGTCTTTCCCCAAGCCACCAAAACAATAGCCGCACCTTTCCGGGCATTGACCAGTAATATTCCACGACAAAGTAACGGATTTAGTTTCCATTCAGAAACATTGTACCGCAATCGGTTGACAAAAGCTAGACCTTTGTCGTATACTGGCCCCATGAGCTTTGTCGCAAAGACCCAAAAAGTGGGAGCAAGTATGTATTATTATCTGTCGTTACAATAAGCGCAGATTATTTTCAAAATTTGAATTTTGTCAAGGAACTGCGTCTAATCGCAGTTTTTCTTTGCAACAAAGTTCAAATCTAAATTCAGGAGACAGAAATGGAATTTCCATTAGAAATGCATAAGGCCAGCATAATTAAAAAACTGGAACTCAAACCAATAGACGAGAGGCTAAGGGCCATCAAAGTGGCGGGCAACAATACATTCATGTTGTCCAGTCGTGATGTATTCTTGGACATGTTAACAGACAGCGGCACAAATGCCACCAGCAATCGCCAGCTTGCCGCGATGTTAACCGCAGACGAAGCCTACAGCGGCAGCGAGAGTTTCTTCCGCCTTGAAGCCGTTTTGCAGAAGGTATTTCGCAAGAAGTTTTTCTTGCCCGCACATCAGGGCAGGGCGTGTGAACATATCCTATCACGAGTACTAATCAAGCCTGGTGACATAGTTCCAACAAATTACCACTTCACAACAACGCGGGCACATATCAGGTTGCAAGGCGGGGATTTTCTAGAGTTGTTCATTGACGAGGCAATGAAAATAAATTCTAATCATCCCTTCAAAGGAAATATAGATATTGACAAACTAAAGCAGGCATTCAAGGACCACAAGGGCAAAATCCCCTTTGTGCGCTTGGAGGCGGGAACAAATCTGATAGGCGGTCAACCCCTGTCACTTGAGAATATCCGGCAAACCGCCGAACTCTGTCGCGGGCACGGTGTGCCCCTAATGATGGATGCCAGTTTATTGCAAGACAATTTGTACTTTATTAAAACTAGGGAAGAGGCCTACAAGGACAAATCTATCCTGGAAATTTGCAACGAAATCGCGGACATGATTGATATTATTTATTTTTCCGCACGAAAGTTCGGTGCGGCTCGGGGTGGGGGAATTTGCCTAAGTGATGAAAGGCTCGCGGGGCAGATACGCGAACTTATTCCATTGTTCGAGGGGTTTATAACCTACGGAGGCATGAGTTCAATGGAGCTCGAGGCAATCGCCGTCGGAGCAGAGGAAACTATGGACTTTGATAATATCTCGCAAGGCCCCCGATTTATCAAGTTTATGGTAGATGAATTGGTAAAAGCGGGTGTTCCTGTTGTGACGCCTGCGGGTGGCCTAGGTGTTCACTTGGACGCACGGTCGTTCTTACCGCATGTAAGGCCCCAGGAGTTTCAGGCGGCCAGCCTCGCATCTGCACTATACATAATCTCAGGTATACGGGGTATGGAACGCGGTACAATGGCCGAGGATCGTAATCCCGACGGAGCAGAACACATTGCGAATCTAGAACTTGTTCGCCTTGCAATGCCTAGGCGGGTTTTCACCATCAGTCACCTAAAATTCGCCATCGACAGAATTATATGGTTATGGCAGAACAAGGAGCTTATCGGAGGGCTAAAATGGCACAGCGAACCAAAGATGTTACGATTCTTCTTCGGCGAATTAGATACTGTCTCAGATTGGCAGGAAAGATTAGTTGAAAAATTTGAAAAGGAGGGGTACAATACACTATGAACTTTACGAAAATTTTGTTTGATCGCTTTAATGCGAACTGGAAAGATATAGATATAAAAAGCCTTCTACGGGTCAAGGCCAGGACTGTCCTACCATCCATGGGGGACATCGACCTGAAAAAGCCTCAGAGGGTCAAACTGGGCATCGACCCAACGGGCTCCGAAATTCATATCGGACATTTGGCTCCGTTGTTCATCCTTGATATTTTTGCCCGTGCGGGGCACCATGTCGACTTTGTTATTGGGGATTTCACATGCAAGATCGGTGATCCAAGCGGCAGGGTATCGGAGAGGGAGATTTTAACCGACGCCCAGATCGCAAAAAACCTACAGACATACATCGACCAGGTTAATCGTTACTTTGATGTATCCCGTTGGGCAACACCACGCAACAGTGAATGGCTGGCAAAAATCACTATGGCAGAGTTGATTGGTATTACCCAGAATCTAAACCTGGCAACGATCTTGCAGCGGGATGACTTTCGCAAGCGACTGGAAACGGGTGGAATAACAATGGCCGAGTTAATGTATGGAATTATGCAAGGTATGGACAGCGTCGCTCTGAAAACAACAATCGAATTGGGCGGCAACGACCAGTTATTAAATCTGCAACAAGGCCGTGAATTGCAACGAATCCACGGTCAACCACCGCAAGCAATTATTGTAACGCCTCTGATCGAGGGGCTATGTGGCACGGGCAAGAAGATGAGCAAATCCCTGAACAACTACATTGCTGTGACTGCAACGCTGGAGGACAAGTTCGGCAAGATGATGAGCCTGCCTGACAACCTATTAGAGCAATACTGGACGACATTCGGTTATTTTTTGGAATCCGAGTTACCATCTCTGCGTGAATTTATCAAAACCCAACCCCTCGAGGCAAAAAAACAATTGGCAACATATTTCATCGCAATCGAGGCGAAATCTATTCAAGAGGGTGAAAAACAGCGCACCGCCTTCGAAAAAAAATTCTCGAAGAAAGAACTGACCGACAACGATTTCATCCAGATAACTGCTAAACATGGCGACCGCCTAATTGATGTTTTGATGTCCAGCGGCAAATTTAAATCCAAGGGAGACTTAAAAAGATTGTTTATTTCTAAGGCGATTCGAAATCTAGGTGCCCAGGCCGCAGAAATGTCAGAGCTAGCACTTGAAATGCAAGTAGTTGATGGAATGGAGGTCGGGGTAGGAAGGCTGAATTTCTTCCGTATCAAAGTTGTGTAGCATCACCGATGGTATAGCCCTTCTCGATAACTTGTGGAATCAGAATCTCCAACATCTTACTCATCCCACTATTTGATATGTGGAATAGGCAGATGCATCCTGGATGAATTCGACCAAGAATCTTATCGGCACTTTTAACCGCGTCAATTGGTGTCTTTTGCCAATCCATAATCGCATTTGACCACATAACTGTTTTCAATCCCTGTTCATTAGCTTCTTTCAATACTGCCTCGTTAAAACGACCTTTTCCTGGACGGAAATGCTTTATCTCATTGCCTGGAAATTTCTCGTTAAACAACTCTGTGAATTGGGCGATATCTGCACTCATAGCCGCGTATGATAAGGTCGGCAAATCCTTATGATGATTCGTATGATTTCCGATAATGTGGCCCTCGCTAATCATGCGTTTTACAAGATCCGTTTCTTTCAGATAATTCCCGCACAGGAAAAATATTGCCTTGGCGTTGTGTGTCTTCAGGACATCTAATACATCTGCCGTATACCCTGCCTCGTATCCCAAGTCAAATGTCAGGAAGACTTCCTTTTTACTCTCGTCCCCGACAAAGATTCCATTATGCTGTGTCAACATTTCGGTGCTGCCTGTGGGTGGGGTTGGCGTTGTTCCATTGCCCTTGTGGGACAATCCCCAATTCACGACTGCGGGGCTGAACCCCTGCCCAATTAACAAAAGGCAAATCATCAGGCCCGCAACTGCGATATAAGCGATTAATTTAAAATTGGCTAATTGAGTTTTCATAGTACCTCCGTTCCAGTTTGTGCAAATTACTCTCGCCTATTCTTGCGGTATTCAGTAAGCACATAAAGTTACATAAATTCCATCGGACCGCAAATAATATATCGTGAAAAAACTCATTCTCATTCCTGTTCTTGTATTAATCTTGTGTTTGCAGGGGTTTACACCCTCGTTCCCAAAGTGGATAGACTTTAATGTCTCGGCACGAATTCTGGACAAGGCATCAATTGCTCATAGAGAACTAATCGAGAGCGGAGTCACCGACATCGGAACGGCGGAGTTGCTGGCATACCTTGCAATGAAAAATGGCAATAGATTTAAAATAGGTCAAGACGCTGTAGTTCTCCATAGATTGGTGACTGGGTTAAAGAAGGGGGAGAGAAACTCAATCGACAAGTACACCGAGAACAAATATTTTATCTATTATGTAAAGGTTTTTCACGCAGTTCTGGATGGTGTTATTGACCGCAATACGGGCGAAGTAATCGGTCACCACCCGATTGCAAAGGGATTCTGGCATAGTGGTTTTGATGATTTTGGAATGGGCCGCAGTTACGGATTCAAGCGTAAGCACCTCGGGCACGATCTGTATGGCGGCACAGGGACGCCTATCATAGCGATGGAGGGCGGAACAATTACCGAGTTGGGTTGGAACCAATTTGGCGGCTGGCGAGTAGGGATCCGCAGCGACGATACAAAAAGATACTATTATTACGCCCACCTGCGAAAAGACAAACCCTTCCCCCTGGATACTTTTGTTGGGGACAGGGTCGAGGCAGGGCAGGTAATCGGTTTCCTGGGAAACACAGGGTATTCGCGCAAAAAGAACCGTAATATGCAAACGGGCAAGCCGCACCTGCACTTTGGTATGCAAATAATCTTTGATCCTCGGCAAGAGGACGATGGCGGAGAATACCACGAAATTTGGATAGATGTCTATCAAATCTGTAAATTTTTAGAAAAGCACAAGTCATCTGTCGAAAAGAACAAATGGAATGAATGGGAAGCGATAGGATTGACAAATTGACGCAAATATAATATAATCAAGACATGACATATGCGGCAGAGCTTGACCCAAGATTGGACGAAGGCTTTGAGGGCACAGGATTTAATATTGTCAAAGCCAAGTTGCGAGCCATTAAATTATTTCCAAGTCTTGCCAGCGTGATTAAAAGATTCAGATTCAAAAACGACAGTTCCGCCCACGGAGGAATTGCCCACACAGACGCCGAGAGCTATGTCGCCATAAACGCATCACGCTTTGATCGAAACGATGATAACGGACAGGCGGCGATTGTCGCACACGAAGCAATGCACACCGAGGAAAAAATCTTCGGCAAATTGGGAAACCTTGCAACAGATGCTGTCATTAACGCCAAGATAGTTCTGTCCGGCTTGATGAGTTCTTTGTCTGGCTTCGTGGACATCCCAGGTGCCATATCAATGGGGTCATATAAAATCCATAAGATCTTGTGCGAGGCATGGCACTACCTGCAAAATCCACAGATAGTTCCGCAACAAGGGTTGTATGACGACCCAGGGGGCAGCTTCATAGACAAAAGCGAAAGAGACCTCACGGAGGAAGAGTGCTACCTGGCATGCTTTGGGAATTATGACCTATGGGACAGGATGGTGGCCTGGATAGGACGACGCAAAGAAAAAGAACATCAAGAGATGCTGCAGCACGAAAGCACACAAGTTTATAACATAGATGATTACCGCAGGGAAAATTACCATGACATGGCAATCGCTTAGTAAGCCCGTCCCCATACAACTTCATGTTTGCCTGCCTTGCCACATACAACACATTTGCCTTTTGATTCCCCAACGATACAGCGACTACCCATACCTGTTTTTTTCTTGTGATTGGTTTCGCATTCCTCTGAACCACACCACGGGGCATAAATAAAGCTCTTGCTGCTATCCAGGCGGTTCTTTGCCGCAGCATACATCGCCTCGTGAATCTCGTCGAGGAGTGCTGGTACAGCAGCAGGCAGGTCATCGATTTTTATCTTACGCTTTTCTCCGCTGTAACGGATAGAGACGATTGCATCGCCAGCTTCCAAGTCGCGTGGGCCTATTTCAATCCTCAGGGGGATACCCTTCATTTCGTATTCGGCAAACTTCCAACCTGGGCTGTTGTCGCTGTTGTCGACATGGAATCTTATGCTTGGCAATTTTATGCCTGACACATCCACAGCTTTGATAGGTATTAAAACCACCTGGGTCGGGGCAACGCGAGGTGGTAATACTAGGCCATTGTCATCCCCATGTACCATCACGATACCACCAATCATTCGTGTTGTAATTCCGAATGTAACATAGTGAGGGTAAATCTCACCCTCTTTTCCTTGAACCTTGACACCAAATGCTCGCATGAATCCGTCACCCAGATAATGGCTGGTGGCACTTTGCAGGGCCTGGCCATCATACATCATGGATTCAATTGTATATGTGTCTACCGCACCTGCGAATTTCTCGGACTCGGTTTTTTGTCCACTGACGACGGGAATTGCCAAAAGATCCCGTACGAAGTCCTCGTATAACTTGTGAATCTTGCGTGCCTCAGTTCTGGCTTCCTCCTCGGTGGCGAACAGGGCATGTCCCTCCTGCCAAAAGAACTCGGTGGTTCGCAGGAACGGTCTAGTATTTTTTTCCAATCGTACAATATTTGCCCATTGGTTCAGGCGGAGGGGCAGCTCCTTGTAACTTTGCAAATTCTTGGCAAAGTAATCACAAAACAACGCCTCGCTTGTTGGGCGGATAAGCAGGGGATCGGGGTCCTCGCCCGCAATTGTCGCAACCTCGGGTGAAAAGCCAGTAATGTGGTCCTTTTCCTTTTGCAACAACGATTTCGGCATCAGCAAAGGAAACATAACATTGGAATATCCCAAAGTTTTCAGTTTGTTATCGAATTCCGATTTAAACAAATCCCACAATGCCGTTCCATATGGCGGAATGTAAATGCACCCTCTGACATTTGAATATGCCGCCAGACCTGACTTGACCACGACATCGGTATACCACTTGGCAAAGTCAACATCACGCGATGTAATTGCCTTAACTTTTTTTTCCATAGGCTCAGTTTAGTGCATTTATGGTATAATAGCAAGATGAAAAAACTTCTAGCAATACTTGTAATGGTCTGTGGAGTAACTATATTAGTTGGTTGTGCAAATCGCTATGATCCATTCCAACATGCGACAGAAGCAGACTTGGTATCAAGCTATCAATTAGCCATTGAGGCATTTGTTTGGAATGATTATCAACCTGTTATTCAGCAACCATTGCGTACAAATCATTTTGTGGAGATTAGATCTCCTCAAAAATTAAGTCTGCCCGAGATTCAGGTGCATGTTATAATTAACGGAAATATATCACGAATTTTCAAACATACTTCATATGGCAGTCCTCCGCATGGTGACTTCCGTGCAACGGAACTTTTCCGCCTCCAAAGTAACAGCAACTGGACGATGGCAGTGACAATACTGATTGGCAACCAAAGGCAAACTATAAACTTGAATGGTAGAGTTTTCGTAACGCATTAGGGCATGACAAGGGCTTTTACCTGTGTTATTATTGTGTTATGATCACACAAAATATCTTAATAATCTACAATCCCAACTCGGGCAAGGGCAGGGGCGAGCGGTTCGCCAATCGCCTGCAAAGGGCATTAACCAAGCGCAAGTACACGGTTGGCGAAGTTTTCCGCAGTGACTCCACGGAAAGGGTTTATGAATTCTGTGAGGCGAGCACAGGCAATCCCAAGGAGTTCAGCATGGCAATTATAATCGGAGGGGACGGGACTTTAAGTCCTTGGGTTGATGCTATGATAAAAAACAACTTCCGCGTTCCAGTGTATGCATTTGGACGCGGGACGGCGAACGACTTTTCGGCGTTTTTGCGAACTTGCCGCAGTATCCGCAAGGTTTGTAAAATTATCAAAAAGGGTCAAGTAGTCGAGATGGACACCTTACATATTAATAATGAAAGCTTTGGCATGAATGTCGCGTGCGGCGGGGCATTCACAAACGGTGTAACGGCATACAGTAAGCGGGGAAAACTAGTTTTCGGAAAACTGGCATATATGTACAAAGCAATGGGTGCAGCAATACGCATGCGGGCACAAGATGTGCGGTTTACTGTGGATGGGCGAGAGATCCAGGCAAGTGTATACCTCTTCCTAATTCTCAACAGTCCTAATGCTGGCTCAATCCGCCGAATCTCGCGAACCGCAAGACCCTGGAGTGGCGAGTTTGAATTAGTCGCCATCAAGCGATGTGGTTTCTGGGGTAAAATGGGCTTGGCGTTATATGGATTGTTTGGATGGCTCAGCAAGAACAAACATGTAGTCTGCCGGACAGGGAAAGAGTTCACGGTCGAAGTCGTGGGCGAGCCTAACCGCAACTTCACTAAAACTGACATTGATGGCAACAAGGGTGGGGATTATCCTCTTCATGTTCGTGTCAGTGACGAAAAGATTCCATTTGTTACCAATCGGTGGTAATTCATTCTAGTGATGAATTTTGCACTTTTGGTGTACGGATTTTAAAATCGTATGATTTAATATTGCGTCGGAAAAATAGCATGCTGCTCCGACGCGTAGATTTACAACTTAATATTTATGACCAATCTTGACTTACCACTGATTTAGTGGCATACTATTCGGTGAGGAAAAAGAGGAAACTAAAGAACTGCTTTGGGCAACAGTCCAAAGAACCAGTAAAGGAACTGGGTTGGTTTGTCAGGCTTCTTTCGTTGCTGTTAATCCCGCTTTGTTACATTATTGCCTCTGTTTTGTTTGATGTTGTAACTTTTTCTCTTGTCGGATGGGAACTCAGTTATGGGTATTTGCTGTCGTTTTTTATGATTGTGTTTTTTGCGGTGCTTGTCAGTTTAATTCCAAGCAGGGTCGCACAACTTTGCATTTTCGCGGCTATTTTATCGTTCAACGCGGTTATTTTGTATGGCAATGTAATTGCGTTTACTATGTTGGACGAACTCTTTGTATTTGAAAATGCCCTAGCCGTAAGAGAGGCCTTGGCAGGTGCGGACAGTGTTAACATAGTGCCGTGGGCAGAAAGTTTGATAGTCGCGGCGATTTTGATTCCATTCATGGTTATTTCCATTATTACTGCCCGAAAGTTTCGTCGTCATAGGGCGGGATATCGCTGGAAGGGCTTGCTGGCATCTTTGGTGATGGTTGTTATAGTTGTTGGCGGATTTGTTGGAACATTCTTTGCAACACCTAGGCATGCGGATAACCTGGTTGATAATCTTTCAAATCGTCGATTCCAATTAAATAATTTTAATTTTAACAGACACATGTTTCTCAGAAACTTTGGTCCCTCTATGTTTTACGCACGCAATTTAATCGAGATGGTAGGCCTGGGTCCGGCATTCAGTGCCCAAGGTCTCTATGGGGACTTTGATTTCCAATTAAACGCAAATTCTATAATCGAGATTGATGGTGTCCAGATTCCATTCTTGACATACCAGCATAATCTTATCATGCTGATGATGGAGGCTGTCGAGTTCGATGCGATAAACCCATTGTTGATGCCGAACTTGTCGTGGGCGAAGGGACGTTCTATGTGGGTTGATGGTGTCCACAGTCACGAGCGTACTCACCCAAATGAATACACAGCTCTGACGGGCTCTCATCTGACGGGGCAAGAGATGTGGTCGAACTTTACCGAAGTATATCGCCCGCATGCCTTGCCGCAAATTTTCCGAAGGGCAGGGCACGATCAAGTTGCTGCATTCCATCCGTACAACAGAGAATTCTATCGTCGAGACCGCATGGCACGACCTGACCGCCTGGGATTTGATTTCCTTCGTGATATGAATGATTTTGATAAAGAGATTCATTTCGAGATGGAGCTCAACTCCGACTATCTGTTCTTCCAAACAATGGCACACGAGATGGTACCGGCGACGGGTTCGTTCTTTTCATATATCCTGCCGCTGTCAACACATACACCACATATGACCAGTCGAGCCGTTTTCCCAAAGAGGGATGCAAATGGGCGAATAATGCGTGAGACGAATGGCCGTCAAGTGCTGACCAGTGCACCCCAGTTCCAGCAATCTTTTGATTTTGTTACAAGTAACATGGCTGCACTCGAGGCGATGTATCCCCGTTTGTTGGGTTCGGACAAGGAAAGAAGGGGAGTTGTGGCGTACTTGACCGCTCTGCGAGACTTTGACAGAGGACTGGGCGTGTTACTGCAGAGGTTGCATGATACTGGACAGATAAACAACACGGCAATAGTAATCTTCAGCGACCACTTTAACTATGGTGCATATATCGAACCGTATAACGCAGGCAGAGGAGGTCTGCTAAGCAGCACTGGTAAAGACTGTGTTATTGGCGAGCAAATACCGTTCATGATATTCCATCCAGAGGATCAAGTGGAGAGGAGAATAGTCAGATTCGCAAGCACCTTAGATGTATACCGAACGGTAACTCATTTATTCAATATTCAAACTAGCCAGAGATTTACAAACGGCACAAGTATTTTCACCGGCGAACCTTCTGTTGGGATAGGATTCATCACAGGGTTTTACTTTGGAATTTGCCATGAGAACGGACCATGGCGAACACGCGACATGCGCAGGTTCGAGGGAGCGATGCCGTCCCAAGCGACTCTGTCTGCGATTAGGCCGACTCTCGAGCGACAGTTAGCAACTTTATTGTATTTACGACCATTATATGAAAGAAATGCGTTTGCATTAAGACTTGATGCAAGATATACTATACCCAGAATATGAGAAAAAGTCGCCTGAATGAACGCGAATACCAAAAAGGCAACAAGAAATACATGTTTATTTTTATGGGGCTGCTGGTGGCGGTCGAGGGTTTGGCTCTTGCATTTCCCATGGTTCTACAAGGCGTTACCGAGAGGATTATAGAAGCACAATCATATGGAACTATAACAACGGGACAGATATTGCTCAGTGCCCTCGGTGTATTTGGGTTTATAGTCTTGATTTTCCTTGTAACCATGGCTATGGAGTATTCTGGGGCATTATATGGTAACAGATATGCCACGAATATCCGGCGTAAATTATTTAACAAGTTGCAAAAGGTAAGCGGCGACACTCTGGAGGAGTTCGGAACATCAAAGGTCTTACCTGTACTGTTTAACGATACGGCGTGGATGCGACTATATCGCAGACGAACAGTCGCGGCATTTGTATTTATCCCAGTTGCGATATTTGGTAGTTTTATCATGATGTTTATGCTGAACCCATGGTACGGCTTAATCGGTCTGGGGGCTGTGCCGTTCCTTGTCTTATTCTTCTGGTTAAGTTCCAGGAGGATGAATAAGATATTTGCCAGCAGTATTGATGCCTTCGACAGTTACTTCTCCAATGTGAAAGAGGGTGTCATAGGGGCAAGAGACATCCGAATTTTAGGCAAGGCTGAAGAGCGAGACGCTGAATTCAAAAAAGTCGTTGATGAACATCAAGTCCAGGTTAGAACATCTGATACGCTTGTGAATTTCTCATTATCTTTCCACGCGTTGTTATTTACGGCTATTACTGTCGTCATTATTATCTTCGGCGTCACCGTGATCGACCTACAAACCGCACAGCAGCTTGTCGAACTAAACACCGCTCTACAGTATATAGTCCGTGTCCAGGGGGCGGGACATCTTATATTCGTATGGTTCTTTGAACATATACCCAGAATCCGCATCACAAAGACAAGGATTCAAGAAGTTTACGACTTGCCCGAAATCAAGGAAGATGGTGGCTTAAAAGATATTCCAAACTTTGCCGAGCCTCGTCTGGAATTTTCTAACATTAACTATACTTACGCAAACCAGGCTCGCGGGCTTATTGGAATCAACATGATTGTACCATATAACACAAGAGTCGCTGTCAGCGGGGGGATAGGTTCGGGCAAGTCAGTTCTGCCAAAGCTTCTTCTGGGCGATCTGCAACCTCACTCAGGTGAAATTTTATTTAATCAAATTGACACGGCTTCTATCAATAATAATTCTTTGCGAAGTAGTGTTTTCTCGTACGCATCACCAACCCCTGATTTTGTTGCGGGCTCGATTCGCGATAACATGAAGCTGCTTGCTCCAAGTGTAACGGACGAAGAAATTCTGCAGGCCTTTGCCGATATTGCCCCAGGTTGGAACGCCAGGTTTGATAACTTCTTGGATTTTGAATTATCGCCCAAACGCCCGATGTCCGACGGTATGAGGAACTTATTAAACATTGTAAGAGCTGTGCTTAAGCCTGCCCCGCTGTATATCTTTAACCAATGCTTTGAACACATCAGGACAGAGTACCTTGACAACCTGATGACTCGCCTAGCCAAAGACAAAAAGACGGCCCTTTTTATGACCTATGACGCAGCAATCTGTAAACGATGTGACAACATTTATGTGCTGAAGAGTGGCCGCATCAAGGGCGAAGGGACACATGCCCATCTACTAAAGACCAACAGCGAGTATCAAAGGTTTTACGCATCTACAAGTGGTACAATATTGCAAGAAGCCGCGGACGAGAAAGAAGAAATTGACACAACAGAAGTCGGCGATATTATCAGCGAGTCTCCAAGTCTTTCTGTGGAGGTGGTGACATCATGACGAAAAAAGTACCTCTACGACAAAAGCCAATCTTCCGTGTTCTTGGATATTTCAAAAGTCTTCGCTGGCGGGTCCTTGCCCTTATATGCGTTGGACTTATAGGTATTGCATTGTTCAGTATGATGCCGACCTACACCAATGCGATATTCAACACACTGGAGAGTTCTATACTGGACGGGATTAATCCGACTTTATCATCTATCCTGCGGTATATTGTAATTTTTGCGGTCTTGGCATTGTTTAATGAAGTATTCCAACTCTTCGCAGTATTTTTCATAATAAAGCACGAGAACTCCTTGACCGCCCAGATGAAGACACGGGTCAAGCAGAAGCTGGACACCTTGCCAATTTCGTATCTTGAAAACTTCGCTACTGGTGATATATCTCGTCGAGTCGCGAACTTGTCGGGGCAGATTGTTAGGACATTGTTAATGGGGATTTTCAGATTATCCAGGGCGATATTCTTCTTTATCATTACTGCGATTGCAATGTTTTCTATCAACTGGATTCTAGCCCTGGTTGTAATCAGCAGTTTGCCCTTAAGCATCCTTGCTGCTCGTTTCGTATCTGGAAAGACGCAGAAATATTTTAACCGAAACAACCAAATCTTGTTAGATACTATTGCCTATGCTGAGCAACGAATTTCCCTGCACGATTTTTACAAGACCCACGGTCTAACAGGCGGTGAAGAGGAGTACGAACAATTCAACCGACAGGAGGCGAAAGGAACAACTGCCGAGGAGACTGCGACATTCCTGAATGCGGCCTATATCGTTATGATCCAGAACTTTATGTTGCTTCTGGTCACTGTTGTTTTTGGTATCCTGTTCATAAACGGCAATGTTCCAGAGTTCGGGGCGTTGCCAGCTTTCTTGGTCTTCAGTAACCGATTCCTAGCAAACGCAGTTATAGTTACCGAATCTACCAACATATTACAACTAGTAAACGCGAGGGCACCTAAGGTTTTTGAAATCCTTGATCATCCTGATCTGATAACCGAAGACGAACACATAGATATATTTGGAATCGGTGAAATAGAGTTCAAAAATGTAACCTCCGTACACAGGGGCGAGATAATCTTGGACGATGTATCTTTTGTTATCCCAAAGGGCAGTTCTGTCGCTATCGTTGGTCCAACTGGAAACGGCAAGGGCAGGATTGTCGAACTCTTGGCAAAACTTGAAGAGACTGCAGATGGAAAGGTTCTGATAGACGGCGTTGACCTAAAACAAATTCATCGTCAATCATATTATGACAAGCTGGGCATCGCGTTCGAAAAACCATTTATCTTCCGTGGTACGGTTGCCGAGAATTTATTGTACGGCGTCAGGCGAACCTTGCCCGAATATGTTATGAATGTCACAAAGAAAGTAGGCGGGCACGAATTCATCGAACAGCTTCCTGAAAAGTATGAAACCCAAGTGTCGGAAAAATCATCACTCCTTTCTAATTCCCAGCGTCAGGCTCTCAATGTCGCACGAACCGTCCTGAAGGCATCTGACCTGGTTGTATTCCACCAGGCCATGTCCGCGGCGGACACTGTCACTGAAAAGCAGGCCTACGAAAGAATCATTTCTTTATACCCAAAGCAGACTAAGGTCTTTGTTACCCATCGTCTTGCCTCCATTGAAAATTGTGACCAAATTATATTCCTTGACCATGGTAAAATCATAGAAAGAGGAACGCACACCGAGCTAATGCGGCAAAAAGGCCGATATTACGAAGCGTACCAGTCGCATTGAAGGGTCAAAATAGATTGACAAATATGTTTGCCGTATATTATAATCCGAATTGGAAAAATGAACACAGGCATTTTAACCGCAATCATAATTTTAATTTTCTTTTCAGCATTCTTTGGCTTTGCGGAAACATCTTTATCATTTGTAAATAAAGTACGCCTGAAGACAATGGCAGAAAACGGCAACAAGCGAGCCGCCAGAGTATTGAAGATTGTTGAAGATTTCGACAAGGTATTAAGCACCATCCTTGTAGGAAATAACATTGTGAATATTACTATTGCAAGCTTGGCAACTATTTTATTCACGGGTCTTATCAGGGACGCCTCTCTTGCGGTAACCTTGTCCACCATCATAACAACTGTTGTTATTCTCATTTTTGCCGAAGTGACTCCTAAAAGCATCGCAAAGGAAAAGCCCGAAACTTTTGCGATGTTAATTTCGCGGCCGATGCAAGTCCTATTGTTCGCACTTGCCCCCATTAACGCCATTTTCATGTTGTGGAAAAAACTGTTGAGAAAAGTGCTTAGGCTGGAAAACAAAGACAAGATAACAGATGACGAACTTATAAATTATGTTGAAACCGCCGAAAGGGAGGGCAGCATCAACGAGTATGATTCTAGACTAATCAAGTCAGCAATCAAGTTTGATCACCAAGAGATAAAAGATATCATGACTCCACGAGTTAGCGTAACAGCGGTCTCGCATAATGCTTCGATCGAAGAGGTTAGCGACACCTTTAAAGAGCATGGCTTTTCCCGCATGCCTGTATACTCGGAAACAATTGACAGCGTCGTAGGCAGCATATATATCAAGGATTTTTATAACTACTGCCTGCTTGAGAGCAAGTCATTAAAAGATATTATACAGCCAAGCCTCTGTGTCGCCGAAAACATGAAAATAGACAGGGTTCTAAGACTTTTGCAAGAATCAAAAGTCCACATGGCAATTGTTGTTGATGAACATGGCGGCACAAGCGGGATTGTAACCCTTGAAGATATAATAGAGGAATTGGTCGGCGAAATTTGGGACGAACACGACGAGGAACAGGTATTGCTGAAACGAATTGATAACGACACTTTTATAGTCTCGGGTACGAAAAATCTCGAAGAAATGTTCCAGGCACTTGGCATCAAGGCAGAGCAGAATTTTGAATCCATCACGGTCGGTGGTTGGGTAACAGAGCAGCTCGGTAAAATCCCGCTTGTAAGTGAGGGTTTTAACTTTAAAAACCTGCAAGTCACTGTCACAAAATCGACCATAAAAAAAGTCCTCGAGGTGAAAATAATCATCAACCCAAAGGACTAGCAATATTTATACTTCCAGCCCTTCTTGCTCGGTCTCAGGAAGATAGTATCTTTTCATAGTTTCATTCTCGGGATGTTCCTCGGCGTAAGCGGTTTCTTTTACATAGAATATTCTGTCTTTCAGTCTGATTCTGTCCTTCAGTGCCTCTAAATCTTCTGGTGCTGTAACAGCCAGAATTTCGTGATCTTGTATTTCCAAGTACGCCATCTCTCTGTTGAGCTCGTAGCTCAAAGATCCATAATGATCTGTCTTCATTGGTTGTTCTGAAATTTGTAAAAGATCCGCTCTCTCGGGTAGTACATGTCTAAGATAGTCCTTTAATTCCTGTGAATACGAATTACTCATAATTCCCCCTTCCTCCTTGTCTAGCTCAGGATATCACGAAACTGGCCTTATGTCAACCTTACTAAGGGATAGCAAGGCTAGTCGCTAATCTTTTTCTCAACAAGCATAACATGTATAATAGACTCATCGACTATTGCGAATATCAAGCTTTCTTTCACCTCGTCAATGGTTATATTGTGGTAGTTCGCAATTATTTCGTAAATGCAATTATGATTCATATGGCTCCTTTCTGGGTAGAAATTACCCACTCGGATTATTATATGGGTAATTTTGGCACACTGTCAACATGAAAATTGAAGTTGGTCAAAGGATAAAAGAGTTGAGGATAGAGCATGGTTTTAATCAGCAGCAAATAGCGGATATCCTTGGGATTGACAGGGCAAACTACAGTAAATATGAATTAGGGAAGCTCGAATTGAATCTTGAAATGCTGGTGAAACTAGCAAAACACTACAAAATTAGTGCGGATTATATATTAGGATTACGGGCCGACTATATTGATGGCTCCCCCGGCAGGATTTGAACCTGCGACCGATCGGTTAACAGCCGAGCGCTCTACCACTGAGCTACAGGGGACTAACTATATAATATACAATATTACTGGGCGGGCGTCAAGCAAAAAACTTCTGATTTTCGTTTGCTAAATTTCGCGTAAATACGCTAGACTAGAACATACTAAAATATTGGGGGGCGATGGATGAGAAAAGTCTTACGCCGAAGCGTGCTTGTATTTGCCGTTTTAACTGTGGCTGTTATTGTGGCTGTTTTATCGGTTCAACCAAATAGGCAGGATAATAATACAAACGCTGTTTATAATTTTGACAGGGGGTTCCACTTTACACCGCCAGCCCCGCCAGCGGGTGGTTGGCCAGGCGATCAGGTCGGACGATTCAATCTCAGGCAAGGTGGGGGACAAGATTGGACTCTGCGCGGTGAATTCTTCAATTCGTTCGGAACAGAGGTTCTGCCACAGTACCGACGGCCAATCTTCAGTCACGCCGACATGAACCGATATGTTTGGGGCTCGAATACTATTCCTTCTAATCCGGACGCACTTAACACGACTGACTTTGGTATGATTATGCTGGATGATACCCAGCCCGGGGGTATCCAGAATTTTGTTGTTCTAGAGTTGACAAATCTTGCTGATATTCTGATCGATCAGTGGTTTTCATTCACGCCAAGTGGCGGGGCAACTGTGCAAGGAGATTTTATCACGGATACAAATCAAAATGTGGCTGGCCTGCGAAACATGGCACGAACAAGTGCCCAGGCAAACGCGAATACCTCTGTTAATCAAATTTTCAACAATAATGATTTCTCGTATGTTGGGATGTTCATGGACGAGGGCTATTACCGATTCAGCTTTGGAATAACGATGCAGGCACCATTGGGAAACCGTGTTCACCTAAGGCTAGAATTTTCCTTCTATATAATTCATGCCAGCAACTATCAGGCAGCCCCAAGCATCAGCGGCGTTGCCTCGGGTGACCCAACCCCAACGACTCCTGTTATGAGGGGTGCTCGCCCTAACGAGTTCTTTTACAACTTCGCTGGTCCATACCCGACGACCACAATTGACCAAAGGAGATTTAACTGGCAACTGTCGTTCAGAAATGCACAAAACATTACCCAGCAATTGGTCAGGCCAATTCGTCCAGTTAATCCAATTAACTCAGCAAATCCAAGCACTTGGTTTTTGAGTCCCACAGAGATAACGATGTTGGAGAGTAATCCAGTCCACACCGAAATTTTTGACCAGATTGGCACACATGCATTCACCGCGACAATGGTATTTATGTTTGCTCGGGATGGTCAAACGGTTCTTATACCTGTCCCGCATTTTTCTAATTATCATTGGACATTGGGTATATTCGGATACCAAGCATTCTATACCAAGTTCCCCACACGCGAGTTGACATGGTTCGGGGGCGAAGAATGGAATGGCATGCCGAATGCTGGTGCAGATATAACAAGAATTCTTCCTCCAGTAGCCGTAAATAATATTCCAAGGACTCTCGAGTTTGATACAGATAATGGAAGGAACGGCTCTGTTGACCACCAGTTGTGGCTGGAAGGATACTTGGATAATCCATGGAACTCATTGCCTTTAAATTACCGAGTTGTTCAAACGAACAGCCCTCCAGTAATGTTTCGCGGGAATGTTGCATTATTCAGGTATGATGATAATGTTATCTCCAGAGTATCGTTCCGACCTGCCCGAAGCACTACTTGGCAACGCAGCACTTTCGATCCAAACAGACCGTTGGTTGCGGCGGGTGAATACATAGTAACACTCTATTACAACTTTGCCCAGGCAACCCACGGTCTACAACCTCCTAGAACAGCACCGTTCATGCAGGTATTCCACTTCCGCATTGTTGATGTTTCCGATGTACGGATAGGGGTGCCAGCCCAAGGTGGCGGATACGACATTTTTCATGTTAACGAATTCGTGGGGCGTCGTGTCCCTGTCAGTGGATCTTTCGTCGTTTTCATGGACGATGGATTGATGGGCGAAGAATCTCCCTTCAGCTTTGAAATTGCGGTTGACTTGAGGATATTCGAGTTCAACTCTGACACACTTCTGGATATAGCAAATAATCCACGAACCCTAGCACGGGACCCAGTGACCAGAGAATTAATTCTAGGATTGCAACAAGTTGATGGTATGTTTGTCCCAGAAGGAGATTGGGAGTTCCAGATAAGATTCGGTAACAGTCGTCAAGCCTTGACTAGGTTTGTAGTAACCGTAGATAACAGCCCAATTGATAACTTTATGCTTGAACATAACGGTGGAGAATTCCTAAACGAAGCTAACTTCGCAATTGTTGGGGCGGGTGGAAATCCAAGTTTCGCAGCAGACTTGACATGGGGTGTTAAACCAAGTGGAGTAGGGTTTTCACATGCCATCGGTGAATTTTTTCCATTCGTTCATATGGGTGATGCCTTTACCCAGGAGACCACTGATGCAACTGTATCTAAATTAGCTGCACCTTATAGAATTTTGCTTCCTGGTGGTGCATTTGGTATCCCAATCGATTTCACAACGATATTTGACCCAGTCGAAAACAGATGGAGATTAAATGACAGTTTGTTTAATTCTGGCCTTTACATAATTAGAATCTATGACAATGTTGGAAATCAAAGTATATTCGTGTTAATCATCGACAATACGCGTGCGGCATTTGCCCAGACTCCGCCAGGCGAGCCAGGCCAAGATGTAAACATGATATTATTTAATCCTGTGGGGACCCCACCTAGAGTCGGGTTCGGCGAATACAAAACAATAGATGTTGACGGAATTGACGCGTTTTTGTCTATGCCTTTTGAAAGAGGCTTAACAGAAACGATCTGGGAGTATCTGGTCGACAGAGATGTCTTCGCCAATGGCCAGCTGGTTATCCCTATGGATAGAGCCCTTGTCTCAAACACTGATATGGCCGAGATATCATTCAGGCCAATTGCTGGGCACTACTACACAATTACTGCGGCCGAGTATCCAGAAGGCGGATATTTCCTGTTCCGCTCGTTTGATATCATGGGGAACGAAAGTTTGTATTATCTATTCGTAAACCCAGATCGAGCGCGTGGTGTAATTTTGGAATATGATCATTCCAGTTTTCACACAGGTCTTGACGAATTATCACCAAATGTCTCTGTTGTACGGCCAGGTGGAATTTCCAACAGAAATTTCTTGGGCTTTACATTTACCCAGTCCCTGATTGAAAATGTGGTCGAGAGGATAGAATTATCGTTCTATCCAATGACATGGACAAGGTTTTATCATGACACCAATCCAAGTAACCCAGAAGAGACAATAATGGTGCGAAACCCTAACTTCCCATTCGCACGAAGCAGAACATTTAACCAAGACATATACACAAAACCGATTGGTAACACAACAGAAGGAACAATATTTTTACCTATTAATCATGCTCAAGACCATACACCGCCAGGGATATATATAATAACCCGATACTTTGAGGATGGTACAGCCCCAGCGGACGAGCTTATCCGTAATCACTTCGTAATAGTCGACCCAACACCGATAATCTCTGACCCAAGCCCAAGATGGAACAGTGACATTCGAATCGATTTTGGTAACAAGCAAGCAACTCATGTTGATTTCCAAACTTTCGCGAACTCTACAATGACACCGGGCAGTGACATGATTATCCAGACAAACTCGACTGCTCATGTACGCCTGCCTAATCATGCCTTGCCCGCAGCGAATGCAAGATACCGTGGTACAAAGTTCGGGCATGTTTATCGTCATAATAATGCGGATGTTCTGTTCGGCTCCGATACATTACAAATAACTTTCCCGACAGTTGACGGAATTGAAACGCAAAGAACCTTCCCGTCTCTTCGCCTTAATGCAACGCTGGAAGAATATCAAGGCAGCGGCCAATTCTCAACTCCAATCGTAAATGCCCAAGCGAATGCAGTTACAACAGATGGAATATATCGTGTATCATTCACGGACGGCAGTGGAGGGTTGCGATGGCAGCTGTTTGGTGCAGGGGACATGATACCTAACATGGCAAATCGTTCACAAATCTTGTTCGAAATTGTAGAGGGCGGCTCGGACGCTGTGTTCCGTCTAAATGATACATTATTGCAGACAGAACCTCACAGACCTACGCCCCGCCTGACGATTTTCTCTTCCCAATATGCACCTGACGATACTTTGGTATTCCGATATACGCGAAGCGATCCGCATATGTTCTTTGCTGATATTACTTCCAGTTCCGTGATTGTTCACAGAGGTGGGGGAAGTCAAACAATAACTGCACTCTTTAACCCACTTGTTGATGGCTCGCTGTTGACTCAATCTACTGTAAACACAGCTACAATATTTGAATATAGGCTTTCTGAATGGGGTTTGCAAAATGGTGACAGGATTGTAATAACTCTGAATACCGCCGACCCTGCCGTAGGCAGCATAGTGTTCGAATTACATATTGACAACACACCACCACAAAACAACTTGAATGCAATTCAGGCTCAGGATTCTCTGTGGGTTGCTAGAGACTCGTTTATTAATCCAGTTAATGCTGAAACATTTATATTCTCGGTTCCTGCTGCATGGCAATTTGCCGCTGACACGCTAGGGCTAGACAGCTTCCAACTTTCATTCTTTGAAGTCCTTCCAAGCCGTCAACCGCTCAGCGGGCCTCACAGATTCAGTCATGGAGAACCATTCCACACATTTGTGCATTTGACTGGTACAGCTTGGCAACCGACACACAATAGATTCTTCCGAATCGTCGAGTCCGACAGGGCAGGAAATACGCGAAGCTATTACATAAATATTCGCGGAAGTGAATTTTCTGATGAGATTATGACGACTGGGATTCGCGGCACTGACAACTTACTTGACCAGGGGCAATTGACTTGGTTTGGAACAGATGTTCGCTTGACCCAGGGGCAGGCATTTTGGGATAGCAATCCATATTTCACGCTGCGGGTGGGTAATCAAATGTTCAGGCGACTTTGGAATGTGGCCGAGTTCGGAACATTCAATGATCAAATAGGATTGATAACAGATCCTCAAGAAATGTCAAATCCAAATTGGTTTAATTTTATAGATATTGTTAACAGCTGGCTGGAGGATGCACGCGAGGACAGAGTCACAATCCTGCTAAACAATGGCTTTGGCCTATTCCACCCATTGACTCTGATGCAAATAACTCAGGGTACTCCAAGGCATACGGTGGGGGTCAGTGTAATTCCTAATTCAACTGCATTAAATGTATCCATTTCGAATTTGGCACAATTGCCGGCAATATTCCGTGAAAATACACTGTTCACCGTCAGGGTCGAAAACCTGAGCCCAACTATAAATGCTGTTGTCGAAGTGGACATGCCAATTGTCGGAAATGTTAATATCAGCAATCCTGAATTGACCTCAGAGCATGAATTGCTTATTACCGTAACAGACCATTTCGGTCGGCCAGTAATAGTTGAGCGCAATGGATATTTCGGAAATTTCTTGGATTTTGATTATTTAGATGGTTGGCGAACGCATCCGTCAACTGGTGACATTCGTTATACGGGAGGGCCAAATGGTGTCCAAGTGACTTTCACGACCATGGTTCATCACATCGAAATTAGAAGAGATGGGGCTCTGTTGAGCCTTGAGGATTTCAATCCTCAGGTAATTTACGAAACCGAATGGGAATTGCAAGGAGATAATTGGGTAGAAGTACAAATTCCAACACACCGCTCGACATTTAGAATAACTCCTGAGGCTAATATCCACGAGAGATGGGAGGTTAGGTTTTATTCCGCTGCCAGATTGTCTATGGGGGATAGGCATCTAATATATCGTGAAGTTTGGTTTTTCTATACAATCTTGCCAGAAGCAAGCGTTGATTACGAGTGGACAAACCTAAGTGGCGACCCGCAAGTTGTGCACTCGGAAGGATATCCGAATGTATTCAATGGGGCATTACAAATAAACTTCCAGTCTGCTGTTACGGGAATGTTTAATCCTGTAATTTCGTTTGAATTAAGGAGTCCTAGTGGAGAATTGCTCGGGCGTGACATACTTCGTCATAGGCAAACTCGTATGAACCTTGCCCGTGCGGGGGTGTACACAATCATGTTGGACAATGGTGTTTGGACTTCCAGGCAGTATCTGATTGAAATCACTGATGTTGACAATACTACTTACAGTGTTTATCATTCGATTTCCAATCCCAACTTTAATCCAAGTATGGCTGCAAGTGCGGCAAACCCACGATATATTAAAAATCAATTAAAAGCATCTCCTGTCCCGCTTCCGTTTACGGACGCAGGGGGAAGGCCTCGCCTTATCCCGCATTATTTTGTTCATATACCTGCTGCTGATCAAGCCACACGAGATGCTCAAATAAGCAGCCGTGTCGATGTCGTTGCGGACGGCCCAGACGGATCTGGATTGGTGATTGTTCCATCTTTGAATTATCCACGGACTTTTGTCGCAGGGCTGGGGTCTTATGATGTAGTAAGCGGTGGGGCAGGCGTTACGGTTGATGCGTTTATTTATGCCCTAGAGGCTCGTGATAACCCACAGGCCGCCAGACTGTATATCGCCGTCTCCGCAATTGGAGCAAGGGGTATCGCTACAGTTCCTGCAAGTGGGGATCCTGATACAGGGGCTTGGGATACACGAATTATGACTAACTTAGGAAGCGGTGATTTCAGTGGGCA
>WRBH01000007.1 GCA_009784665.1 Bacillota bacterium
ACGCCAAATTTGTCAACAGCAACCATATCAACAATGTAACCATCCTTGCGTAACTGGAGACACAGCTCGTAAATCGAAGGGTGCTCTATGGCACTGATAATTATTCGTTTACTCTCAGAGTTTCTGACCATCCCATTAATGATCCAGTTGTTGGCCTCGGTCGCACCCGAGGTGAAATAAATCTCACTAGGTTGAGCGTTAATTGCCTTTGCTATCTGGCGGCGGGCCCGCTCGATCCCTTTGTTAGCCTCACGCCCTGGACCGTGCAGGCTGGCTGCATTACCGAAATCAGTCGTGAAATAGGGCAACATTCCCTGCAGAACTTCCCCACTGATAGGGGTTGTTGCTGCAGCGTCCATGTATATTGTTCTCATGAGTAATTATACAAGATTTGTATATCACTTGTCAATAGTGCTTTCTTCTAAATTTTTCTGTGTTCGTCGCCCTGGCTTGTCCAAAGGCATTTCCAAGCCCATAGCTTTAAAAAATTGTTGCAATTGATATCTAATCGCAGGAGTAGTATAGTCCAATTCGCGGGCCACTTCTGATTTTGTTCTGTCATCACGATAAACTTGTTCAAGTATGTACTTCAACCTCCTAGGCAGTGCCCTTGTAGTAACTTCCACATTCATTGCACTAAAATAATCCGACAAGACATTACTGACAGAAGGCTGACAAATATCCAAGGTTGATGCGACATCGACCTGTGTTCTGTCGTAGCGATGGATTTGCTCGACAATATGTCTTGAATCAGCATTCGTGAATACTCTTCGCTTTTTCTTTTCCATCCCTCATTATATAATATTTCAATACCTATGTCAAGATTGGCTGGATCTGTTTGCCTTGGATCGCCTCGTCAATTGCTTGTTTGACGCGGTCGAAGTGGCAAACAATGCTGTAGGGTTTGATGTGCGGGTCGTCTTGTGTAAATGGAACAAAGTAGATATTCTTTCGCCCCATCAGCTTGCCAATGTTTTCCGCACCACCACACAATGCATCATTGGTCGATATTCCGATAATAATCGGTTTATTGTTTCGCAGCAACGCCTTCATCGCCAATGTCACCGCACCATCATGAACAGCATTCGCAAGGCGTGCAATTGTATTCCCTGTCGCAGGAACAACCGTCCCAGCAACTATGTTTGGATAGTGCGACAGATACTCGGTATCGGAAATTGTTTTCATGTAGTCTTTGCCAGTAATTTCTCGCAACCGCTCTCTGAACTGGACTATATCGCAAAAGCGGTTTTCTTGGTCGGCCGCTTCACTCATCACTGGAATGATGTCATATGTCTTTGACAACTCCTCCACTACAGGCAACAGTTTCGTGTAGGTGCACGAGCTGCCGGTTATTCCCAACACTACAGATGGCTTATCCTGAACTTCGATTTTCTTCATGATACTATTATATGCAGCAAGGGCGGCAAGTTGTGGAAAGAATCGTCCTGGCAAACCCTGTTCTATTTTATAGTCATACTTTTCTTTTGGAACACCTGCCCATTCGAATCCGTAGGGTGCAGATGCCAGCTCGTAAATTTTTGGTTTTTTGCAGTTCAGACACCCAAAGTGCTTTCGCTTAATTATCTGCTTTGGCACGGTATTTATAACTATGTCAAATCTGTTCAGTCTGACTTCCTCGCCGTGTGCCCTATCGCCGAAAACTTGCCTTGCCTCGTTAACCTTATCCGGATTCAAGGTCAACAAGTGAACATCGCCGAGGACTTTTTCTAGCTCGGCAAACAAAGCCCCCCATCCAATTATTAGGACTTTTTTTCCACCTACATCGCCTAGAATCTCTTTCATCGCAAGAGCGGTCAGACGATTGTTCTCTTTGACGAATTCAGCGTCATCGAGGAGGGAATGGTATTCTAGACCTAGCTCCGTTAAGCCGTTCAAGGTTTTTGGATAGCCAAAAACCTTGGTGCCTTTGGGCAGCCTTAATAACTCGTCTCCAGACGGAACGAACCGTGGCTCCCAGAAGGCTATTGTCAGGCCAGGTATGTTCAGGTCTTTTTCATCGAAGAGTTTCCCTAGTTCCGCCACCCTCTTGTCACTTGATTCATTGTTTAAAATCACTGTCATAGTACAGGGTATGGTGTTTAATATTCAGTTGTTAATCTTCTCGTCTTGTGGATTCCTTTGCAAGACGAGGCAGTTTAGCATGGGACTTTAAATTCCGAACCGCTTAGTAACAGAATTCAACATAATAGTGAATTTATCTTTAAATATTGACAAATCCCAATAGGGTCTGCTACAATAACATCATGAACAGAGAATATACAATTGAACAAGCAATCGACGGAACAACCCCGCCCCTAAAAATCGGAGGTGCGTTTGACCAATTAATGACGCAATGGCTGCTTGGTCAGATCAGCAAAGAGGATTTTGATGCAAAGGCCGCAGTCCTGTTCTCCGGCGGTATAGTTCCGCAAAGCCAATTTATAGGGCAAGTAGCAGACTATGAAAGGTCACTCGACACTAATTAGATTTTTCTTTCTGAGGATTCAACTATGTGGTGCTGCCATACAGCGTCTTTATCTAATTCCTCTATATTTCCATCGACCTGATGAACCGCATCCATCAAAACATTAGCACCTTGGAATCGCAAACCTGTAAGAGGCCCCCTTCTTGGAGCCCCTTGCATTATCACCTGATTGACATCAGCAAAAGACGGAGCCTCCCCTGATTCTATTAGTCCAGCTACCCTATTAAACCCACCTAGCTCTCCCCGCAAAGTCTGTTCATTTTGTCAATATAAACATCACTCAACGCTCACTAAGTAGTATGGCATGTCGTCGCTACGCTCCTCAGCCATATTACTTAATTCACTCAACGCTCACTAAGTAATAGTATACTGGCTGGCCGCCGTTAATCATAGAAACCTCCGTCTCGGGATATTTTTTCATGAGTTTGTCGTGCAGCTCGTGTGCATCTTTTTCCTTGACCCCTTCGCCATGGAATAAAGTAACAATTGAGGTGTCTGGCTTGACCATTTTTGCAACGAGTTTTGTTGTTACCTCTGGGATTGATGTACCAGTTGCGACTACACCCTTTTGGTCAAGGCCAAGGATTTCGCCCTCTTTGATTTTAAATCGAGACAGTTGTGTATTACGAACGGCATATGTAACCGAGCCACTGCGGACATTGGCCGCGGCCTCGTTAAAGGATTGTGTGTTTTCCTCTACACTTGCCTCGTCCGCAAATGCAACCACGGCGGATAAGCCTTCCTGGACCGAGGTTGTTGGAATGATTATAAGGTTCTTTTTGGATAAATCTTGGGCGTGTCGTGCCGCGAGTATAATATTTTTGTTGTTTGGGAATACAAATACATTTCGTGCGTGGATTCGGTCTGCGGCGGTTGCAATGTCCTCGGCACTTGGATTCATTGTTTGGCCGCCCTTGATGACAAAATCTACACCCATTTCTTTGAAGAGGCTTATCATCCCTTCCCCAGCGGCTACGGAAACAATTCCTTGTTCTTTCTCTTCGACATTCTGACTGGCCAAGAAGTCTCTGTTCTGTTGTAACATGTTGTCAATTTTCAAGTTAATCATTTCGCCCAGCATCAACCCTGCGGTAATTGCCTCGCCAGGTGTGTTTGTATGGACATGGACCTTTACCATATCCAGGTCACCAACACAAACAACACTGTCCCCCATTTGCATCAATCGTTCCCTCAGGTCATCGATAGATGCCATGGTTGTGGTTTTGTGCATATTAGTAATATTGAATTCGGTACAGTACGCGAACTCGATATCGCCTAGGTCTTCCAACTGGGCCGCATGAGGGGTATGATCATTTCCTTCGAGACTGCCGTCTTTGCTGAAGTCAAACTTGATATCGGTATCCCCTAAAGCGGACTGCATCCCGCCAAATATAACCAGGATTCCCCTGCCACCACTGTCCACAACACCAGCTTTCTTTAGAGGTGGTAGCATCTCGGGTGTTTGTTGCAGGATAGTCTCGCCTGCTTGCATTAGTTTCTCGAAAAATTTGTCGAAATCAGATTCTGATTTTGCTATCTTTTTTGCGTCTTCGCCCATTACGCGAATTACAGTAAGCATCGTTCCTTCTTTAGGCACTGTGACGGCACTGTATGCAACCTTGGCACCATTTTCGATTGCCTTGGCGAATTGCTTGGTTGTAACCTCGCGAGGAGCCTTGCCCCGCGAATCCTCTTTTGCCAATTCCGCCATCATTCCCTTAAGAATTTGGCTGAGGATAACACCCGAGTTCCCTCTGGCCCCTTTTAGTCCACCCTTGGAAACCGCACTGGCGATGACGCCAAGTTCATTGCCATGTGTGGATTCAACCTCTTTCAGGACACTTTTCATTGTCAGGAACATATTGATTCCTGTATCGCCGTCAGGGACTGGAAAAACATTCAGGCTGTCTATATAGTCCTTGTTAGCATCAAGGGTTACCAGGCCCCCATTAAACATCTTTCGCAGTATCGCACCGTTTACCGTTTTCATTTACCTTATTCCTCCGACATTCAAATTAAGTACCATAAGACGCATGCCCGTAAACTGTTCGACTGCGTACTTGACCGCATCTCGAATGGACGCGGTAACCGCGTCGGGCGAAACCCCAAATTTTAAATACAGCCTCATGGTCATATATATTTTGTTCTCATCCGTTTGGATGTCCGTCACACGCCCACCATCAACGCCATAGCAATCACGCAACGCCAAACCTGCGACATTTTTAATTGCCCGGTTCGTCACCGTAATTTTGCCATATCGATTAGATGTCCGTGTGGCCATAACTATATTATACAGTCCTTAAGCTTCACTTGCAAGCGATTTGAACTCTTCCTCGTCAAAAAGAAGTTCGCCGAGGGCATAATTCACAAGAAGAGCCCCCGACTTGGTCATTTTAAGGGTGTTCTTTGTTGCTTTTATAAGTTTCAGGGACTTTAACTCGGTTATTTGCTTTTGCGTTTCGACGAGGATATAAAGCCCTAGCTTTCGCAAGCATGCCAAGTCGACACCATTAGGTGTGCCTAGCTGGTTTATCAATGCCTCGTTAATCTTGTCGAGGGTGGTTCGTTTCTCGCGATAATCGACCTTTTCCCCCGCAAGAATGTACATGTCGATATCTTCATGGTTTTCGTATCGTTCGTCCCTAATCAGGCCTTTTGCGTTTGCCCCAAATGCATAACATTCGTTCTCGATCTCCAAGTGGCTGCGGTTGTATATACTGTATGCCCCGTCCTTTGCCCAGTGCCAAGTATCATATTGTTTCAGCCCGAACTTTTCCATTACACCATGAATCAGGATTATATCATCGACCAGATCCTCGACCGTTTGCATAAATGATTGTTCGTAATCCAGCTCTCGTGCTAAATCCGTGCCGTCCTCGATTTCCACTTCGTACAATGACACATGTTCAATTTGCGGGTAAGCGGTCAACAGGTTCGCCAGTTCTACCTCGGGCGAACGCCGTAACTTCATATCCGACAGATTTTTTGGAATAGGAACACCGACCCGTAGGTCTACATTCACCTTGAAGGAGTAGTTCTTGAAGTTGTCCAAAGCCTTGCGAATTCGATGAACGGTGAATCTTTTGCCCAGAATCCCTAATACAACATCATCAATTGCAACGGCCTGCAAACTTATACGGTTTATTCCCATGTACTGTAATTTGCCTAACTTTGTAATGTGCGGGGATGTTGGGCTAAGCTCGATTGTCACCTCGCACTTGTCACTAAGGGTGAAATTTTCCTTTATCGCATTCATTACCGAATTAAGGTGTTTTATAGGAACCAATCCTGCCCCATCGCCCAAAAAGACAGAATGGACAACCTTGCCGTCCGCCTTGGATGATTTAATCTCATTCACCAGCGCAACAACATAATTATCAATTCGCGATTCGACATCAGCATATTCAACAGTAGTGCAAAAACTGCACCCATCACAGAACGGAAAGTTCACATACACCGACACGGGATTCTTAGTCACAACGCTTATTATACCACCTATATTTCAAAAAGTCTACCTACCGATGCATCTGAATTGGTATCTTCTCTTTGTTTCTTATGCCTGATTTCCATATCTGATACCTGTCGAACGCGCTGGGCAAGTGGCAACAAGTCCGCCAATTCCAGCCGCAGATCCATTTTTGACTTGCCGCGGATGGCGTCGAACATGAATTGTTGTTCGGGAGTCAGAGGATTTAATTGTAACTGTTGCCGCTGGGACTCGTCGATATCCTGAGATGCAAATAGGTCTCTCTCGCCCAAGACATGAAACCTGCACTTTTTCTCTTTGTATTCAGCGTGCAGTATATCACCGTGACCGCTATATCCAAGCTGTAGTGCCTTCTCGTCACTCCACAGTACCAGTATATCACTTCTTATAACTGTTGCACTTACGCCGTTAGGCAGCCAATTCTCCTCCTCTTTTGGGATTTCCTTAAACACCACAAGTCGTCTGTGCTTATCGTGCCCTATATTCAAAACACCAATATGGCTTGCCGAAACCTCGGCATCAACAGATAGCAATTTATCCAAGTTAATAACCTTAGCAAGATAATCTTTATTATTGGTGCCATTGGAAATTTGCCAAATATGTTCAAGAGGTTTGTCTTGGAATAATTCCACCGGCTCAGCCACCTCGACAGACCCGACCGCGATACCTGAATTGTCAACCCACTCTGGCTTGTCTCCCCTAACATCCAAATAACCGCCAGCTTCATAAGTGCCGCTGCGTTGGATGTCAACCTCGGCCCCGGTTTTTCGGCCTTTGAATCTTGCCTTAAATCCCTCAAAAGCCATATCAGTCCTCCTTCAATTTGTCCATATCAATGGACAAAGGATCGTGCCTTTCAATCGCGTGGCCAATCATCGCGACCTTGTTTCTGTCATCGTTTTTTACCGCCTTGACGGATTTTTTCGCCCACATGCGCTCTGCTCGCTTGATAATTTCACCTAGACCGTGATCCGTTCCAGTTTGGGATATCATCCTGTTGGATTCAGCGATTAGGGCCAGCCTATCTTCCTCGTGTCCGAATTCAAAGTATCGTTCGGCCAATTCGTCTAGATCAAGACCCTCCTGTACATCCTCATTTTCCATTTGTAATAATTGGTGTCCTATACGGCCGACCAAAGCCTCTTTGTCGATTGGTGATTGACGGTTATTCAGCATTCCTAGGGCGTCCAGCCTCCTCTGCTCTTCCCTTTTATCCCATGCCGACATCTCTGGCTTTCCCGCCAACAATTCCGCCACAATTCCGTCAAAGTCAGGTTTGGTTTCACGCCACCGCTCACTTGGCTTCAACCTATTCTTTACCTCATTCTCTATCATATTCCCGACGGATTTCCCAGCCCCAAAGAAGGAATACTTGTCCCCTTCGAAAAATGCCGCAAGTCTGCCCTCGATTGTACTTATTGGATTTGTGCCTCCCTCTTTGATCTGCTCCATGATACCCATGATTGTTCCAAATTCGTTCTCTTTCATGCCTTGGGCGAACCCTGCAAGATTTTCGTCCTGTGAAACCTGTGCCGAATCAATCAGTAAATCCGCGTACTTGAATCGTGATACTGCGTCATAGAAACTGGCGTCTATTACCTTTAACTGCCTGTACATTTCAAGAGCCTCTAGAACCTCTTCCATTGCATAAGTCATGTTCTTGGCGACATCCATTTTAGCATGCTGGATCTTCGCAAACATCAGAGCGTTATCAAAGTCGCTTTCCCCAATACTCCATCTTTTTTGTATTGTTTCCGCATGCACATTAACAGCGTCCTCGGTCATTGGGAATTTAAACCCTAACTCTTCAAATGTTTGGGTAAATCTAGCCAGTTGATTTCCGTGAACCGCATTAGGACCATCCTTTGGGAACTTTTTAACGAGGTCTCGTAATGCATCGCGAGAGTTTCTGTAATGCATGGATCCTGTACGAACGACCCTGTCTTTGAAATTACCAAAGTTTTTGCCTTCCAATGCATCTTTCCGGCTCCCTGCCGTCCCAATTAGTGCATGTATCCCATACTCTGTCGAGACAATATCATACAACCGCCCATTCGCGATGTTAAATATTGTACTTTGGTACCGTTCCTCGTTTATCCCGTTTGGTAATCCCAAATCATTCATGGTGACGAAGGCCAATTTTTGCCATTTGGGTTCCAGTTGGTCAACATGCAAATCCTGTAACCTTGCCTCGATATTGGGCTTTTTCAACCCTTGAAACCAATTTTTAAACATGACGGATTATATCGCAAATGCCCCCCGAATGTCAATAGCCGCCCTATTTTACACCCTAGATTTTCAGGATGGAGATGAACGCCTCGTTTGGTACCTCGACAGATCCCATGGTTCGCATCTTCTTTTTACCCTCTTTTTGCTTTTCAAGAAGTTTCTTCTTACGGGTGATGTCCCCTCCATAACATTTGGCAATAACATCCTTTCGCATTGCCTTGATTGTCTCTCGTGCCAAGACCTTGTTCCCAACCGCCGCTTGGATTGGAACTTCGAACAGGTGTCGCGGGATTACATCCTTTAGCTTCTCGACCACCGCCTTGCCTCTGTCATATGCATGGTCTGTATGAACAATTGTACTTAGGGCATCCGTAACCTGACCCTTTAGCAGGATATCCAATTTCACCAACTTGCTTGGTCGCATGCCTAGGGGTTCATAATCCAATGATGCATACCCTCTAGAACGGCTCTTTAACTTGTCAAAGAAGTCAAACACAATTTCGGACAGTGGAATCGTATAGTGTAACCGTACCCTGTTTGCATCCAGGTATTCCATGTCCACGAACTCTCCGCGTTTACCCTGGGCTAGCTCCATCAAAGTCCCAAGGTAATCCGGTGGAGTAAATATATTAAGGGTAACAAACGGCTCTTCAATCGAGGCAATCTCCACAGTTGCCGGCCAGTTCGATGGATTGGAAATTTCTAACATATCACCACTGGTTTTATGTACATGATAGCTCACGGATGGGGCGGTGGATATCAGTTCTAGATTAAATTCTCGCTCTAGCCTCTCGGTAATAATCTCCATATGCAACAATCCTAAAAAGCCTACACGAAATCCGAAACCCAGTGCAGTTGATACCTCTGGACTGAACTCTAACGACGAATCGTTTAACTTTAGCTTGTCAAGAGCATCTTTTAAGTCCCCGTATTTGTCCCCGTCCACTGGGAATAGACCACTGAAAACTACTGGCTTGACCTCTTTGTATCCAGGCAGGGCCTCTTTTGCCGGCCGTCCAGCTAAGGTAATCGTATCTCCTATTTTCATCTCGGATACCGTTTTAATAGACGCTGTGACATATCCAACATCGCCTGATTTCAGTTCGGTAACTGATTTTTGCTTTGGTTGAAACACACCTACTTCGACGACATCGAATTCTTTCTTGGTGCTCATCATTCGTATCCTGTCGCCTGCTTTGACCGAACCATCAACTATTCGAACAAAGCATATAGAACCTCTATAATTATCATAATAGCTATCAAATATCAACGCTTTAAGAGGGGCATCCTCGTCACCACATGGGGGTGGTAATAGGGTTATAATTTGCTCTAGAACCTCGGCGATATTGACTCCCTCTTTCGCACTTATCAAGGGGGCAAGGCCACTTTGAATCCCAATGATTTCTTGAACCTCTGCCCTGACCTCCTCCGGACGAGCGGCGGGCAGGTCAATCTTGTTAATAACGGGGATTACTTCCAGACCATTATCAAGGGCAAGATAAGCATTTGCCAGGGTCTGGGCCTCGACACCTTGAGCAGCGTCGACGATCAGGATTGCTCCTTCGCACGCGGCAAGGCTTCTTGAAACCTCGTATGTAAAATCCACATGCCCAGGAGTGTCTATCAGGTTCAGTGTGTACCGCTGTCCGTTTAATTCGTAAAACATTCGTGTAGGTGTTAACTTTATCGTTATCCCTCTTTCCCTCTCCAAATCCATACTGTCCAGCAGTTGCTGTTGCATATCTCGCTTTTGCACCGTTCCCGTAAATTCTAAAAGACGGTCCGCAAGGGTCGACTTGCCGTGATCAATATGTGCAACAATGCAAAAGTTTCGTATTAATGATTGCCTACTCATCTTGACAAGATAGCACACATAGGCTAGACTGCACAAGGAGGTTTTTTATGATTGACGAACGCACGCCATCACAAAAGTTTCAGGACGAACTTAACCAAGATGTTACTTACACACAACTGGGTCGCAATAAAGAAAATGACTGGACGACTTCATCCTATATGCCATTCAGACTTCCTGAAGAGCAAATAAATGAAATCGTGATAACTGAAATTACTCCAGGACTAGACTTAGTAGAATCGCATAATGTTGGGGATTTCGTACTCGAGATTTAATTTATACCCCTGCTCTAGCTCTCGAATGATTTCTCTTGCCTGTGATAATCCTAAATCTTCACCCAGTTCCATCTTTTCAGCGAACCCCAACAAGGCTAGCAACTCCGAATAAAACTCTATAAATAATACAAAACAACTGATATCAGTATCCGCTAGATTTGCCAGGGTTTCACCCGCGAGAGCATATATTTCCGTATAGTCATCGGGATCCTTAAGTAACCCTGATAGGGTTTCACAAATTGAACTGGCCAGATAATACCGATTAATATCACGGGATATGGCTGTGTTATTTTTTATCACTGTTGCACTTGTAATCTTGCCCCCCATCAAGGTGACTTCCGTTTCGTTGAACAGTTGCAGAGCCCCTCGCAATTTTGCGGTCGGTCTCAATACTCCGACCGCATTAAATCTCTTGATACCTTCCTCGGAAAACACAGTCAAACGCAAGTCATATTCCTTGACCCTTTCTGTGCCCAAAATCTGGCAATTTAAGACGGATATTTCACGCTTCATAGACACATAATTGTATCATGTGTGAAGCAGCAAGGCTAGCATGGAAATTATTCGAGCAGACTGGTCAAATCGGATATTTCAACCTATTCAAGGATTTGACATATACTGAGGAGTGAGTGTTAAAAAAGCAGTAATCCCCGCAGGAGGCTTTGGAACAAGGTTCTTGCCTATAACACGGGCGGTACCCAAAGAGATGTTGCCCATAGGTGACAAACCCATAATTCATTACATAATTCAGGAGCTCTCCGACGCAGGAATTACGGATATTTTAATCCTAATTGGCCGAGGTCGCGAATGTCTTGTCAATTATTTTGATTATCACAGCGAACTAGACCTGCCGCTGCCCTTTCCAAACATCAATATAACATTCAAGCGGGTACCGAAACCTCTTGGTGCCGCAAATTGCGTCTACCACTCGAAAGATTTTGTTGGGGGCGAGGATTTCCTTGTTGCATACTCGGATAATGTTTTCTTTGGGGCAAACCCAACGAAGGAACTCTTGTCCTCGGGTGCAAATTCCGTTTGCGTTGTCGAGGTTCCTCAAAAGGAAACCCACAAGTACGGCATTTGGGATGGAACATCTATCATCGAAAAGCCCCAAAATGCAACTTCTAACCTTGCGGGGTTTGGTCGATACCTCCTGTCCCCTATTATCTTTGACCTCATTGAACAAGATATGGGCGGCGATGGAGAAGTCTGTATGACTCAACAGTTAAACAAACTCGCCGCCACGGGTCAACTTAAAGCCGTTAAAACTTGTGCTATGGGCTTTGATATCGGAAATAAAGTAGGTTGGCACCAAGCCAATCTTTATGCTTTAGGCACAACATGACTTTGTATACACTAGTCGAGCCGTAAATCGCCTTCGATCCCAACTTCGTCTGATTCCAAACTCTTGTTCAGAATCTCAGTAATTATTGCAAACCCATGAATCTCAGCACCTTCCTGAAAGGCAATTTTCTTTCCTACCCAGAGACATTTTGGGTAAACTTCTGGTGTAAGAAAACGAATCTGGGCTTCAATTTCTTCCCGATATTTAACCTGGTTGGTTCCTAGCAGTCGGATTTCCCCAGATGTTATGTAATTATTGTGGATCGCAAAAGCTGGCCTATAACCCGTATAAAACGGATTTCTACTATTTCTTTGATTACTAACAGTCGCAATTACATCATAATTCAATTTATCCAAAATCTACCCCTTTTCATCATAGTCTAAAGAACCTTCTTCGTCTAGCAGTTTGATTTAGTAATGCCATTTGATTCCGCCCGACGGTAATAACTCCTGATCTGAATACAAAACTGTCCGTGGCTGTTCTAGCAAACTGAGCCAAAACATTATTTGGAACTCTAACGGACACTATCCTCGTGTAGAGCCCTTGATTGAACTGTAAATTTGCAAAATTTCTTGTTTCCCGAAGAGCAAGGCCAAATTGCTTTCCTTCATAGGCCCCAGGTAGAGTACTAAACCTTCTGGTCTGCCTGATACTTGCTAGTTCTGCTGGACTAACTGCTCTGTAAATACGAGTACTTCCTGGTAATGCTCTAAGTGTACTTACACTCCTGCCAAATAACGCACAGCCTGCCTTCACGACTTTCCCAACTCCCATAGTGGCGACGCCCACGGTCACGATTCCCAGGCCTTGGCCCATTCGGTAACCGAATTCTTCGGGGTTGCGGAATGGAGCCAATGGATTCAGGAAGTTGTTCCAATTGTCTTGCACGGATCTCCATAGTGTACCTAGGGGGTCGCTGATGAAGTTATTTAAGGCAGTTGTGGCACTGTTCCAGATGTTGGATATTGTGCCGAGTGGGTCGGTGAATAATCCGACCACTGTATCTCTTACTCCATTGGCTACTCCTCGGAAGCCATTCCATATGCCCCTGCCCAAATTACTTGCCCAATTTCCAATCCTGCGGAATATCCGCCCGTCATCATCAAAGTGGTTAACCGGGTCATTGAAACAGTACGCATACAGGTTCAGGCCGTTGATCATATCCATGGAGATTTCTAGGATGCTGATATCGTCCATGTTGATGAACCTAGCGACCTCTGGGTCGTAGTAGCGGGTTTTCAGGTAGTAGAGGTTTGTTTCATTGTCGTAGTAGTAGCCTCGGTACCTGATTGGGTTAAGGTCGGCCAGTTCTCCAGAACTGTGGATAATGTGACCCCATGCGTCGTAGGTGTACTCGGCGACGGTCTCTCCTGTTTCATTCAAAATCTTGGTTACATCGCCTTGAATGTTCTTCAAGAAATAGAACTTGTCCTTGTTGTTTTTCACAAACCCAATAATGCCGTCAACGCCGTAGATGTAATCTAGGGTCGTGGTAGTATCATGGATGTGAATCTCTTCCGTTTCTGGGTTACATGTGTTGCGGGTAGCAACACGGGTTTCAGAGATCAGCTGGTCGTTCGCCCAATGGTAATATGATTCGTGCAAGGTGTCGCCTACTTGGTGAGATTTGTAAGTTCGCAAGCCTGATACATTGTATTTGAACTCGATGTCATCATGGCTTTCCAAATTTCGCAAATTGTTCCAGCTAAGCCGGTGACCACGGTAGGTTTTTGGGTTGCCTAACTTGTCGTAAGCAAATCCATCTTCGTCGCCGAATCTGACCAGTTGCCCCATGCTGTTGTAGACATATTCTATATCACCCTTGAACAGGATGTTCCCGTTGTTGTCATACCCAATTTGGGTGTCGTTATCTTTGACTAGGCGGTTGAGTTCGTCATATTCGTACTCTTGAACAACTTTGTTAAAACCGTTGCGAGTTCGAATAATATTCCCGTTTGGGTCATATTCGTAACGGGTTCGCTGGCCGTTTTGGGTGTGAAGGTTGATTTGATTCGTTGCACTATCGGCATGTTGGAAATATCCGTATTGATCTGTCACCGCCTTATTGATTGTACTTGTTAATCTTGCAAGATTGTCCGTTTCCAAATCAAGGTCGCCGACAGGAGTCGAAATTTTCACGAGTTTGTCGTCTGAGTATATGAATTCATAATCTAGATCTGGCTTACGGGTGTCGACGGTGTAACTTAATGTCTGTAGCCTGTCGCCTAGATCAAAGCTTTGCTTGATTTCAAGTAATTGTGCAGGTACTTCAGGATTACCTGCGAACAGCCCTTTGGTCTTTTGTGCTATCACATTCCCTCTGGCATCGTACTCGATAAACTCTGTTGATTCGGCTGTGCGATAGTCCAGAGATTTTGTTAACCATCCGCGAGGGTGGTCGTACAAGTTTTTCAATATCACAACTTCACCAGGTTGAATGTCAGTTATGGCTTTCGTGGCTTTGACATAGTTCACAGCAAGTAACCGCCCCCACTTGTCAGACAATGTTTTGTAGATTTCTCCACTAGCATACATCGCCAGAATCATGTCTACTTTATCTCGGACTCCTTGCCCATCGTGGATATCACGATCTTTGACAGTGCTGTAGCTGTATGTTACATAGGTCTTGCCATTCAACTTGATTTCAGATTTTCTGCCCCAGTGATCATATTTGTATTCGAACTGCGTGTTGCTGTTGCTTAATCCCACTAGGAAATCTTCGGTATACTGGAAGTTAGTTCCGTTGCGTTCCCCGCTGGCGATGGAAGACATGCTGGTAACACGACTTGTTGCAAAATCACGGCCTAGAGTGGTTTTTCCACCCCGTGGATCAGTTATGCTGGAAACTTTATTGGTCCCATTGATATAGTCGTAAGTAGTTTTGCTTTGACCACTTATAAACCTTTCGTCTGGGGCTGATTTGTGATACACAGCCATGTTTAATCCAAACTCGCTTACTGTTCCATCAGACTCGGTTGTACGAATAAGTTCCCCTTGCTTGTTGTAAAAATACTGGATAGAACTTGTCGTTGTCTCGCCTGTGGAAAGATTAGTCGTTGTTTCTTGAGTTTTAATCAATAAAGATCGTCTGCTGTCTGTGAACCTCTTATAGTCATACGCTGTCGTTCGCGATTGATGGTTGGTCCAAATATTCCTAGATATTGGATTACCTTCAATATCTAGGGTAGACATGTTAACAATCCAGTCTTCGCTGCCAAATAGCACAGGAGGAGACATACCTTTTCCTATCATCAGATGTTCTTCCTTCAGATGACATATATCAGATTGATTATCAACTGTTTGCTCTGCAAAAGTCTCACGATCATCAGACCTATATATCGTAACAAGTTTCTTATCAAATTCGCCCCATAGAAGTTCATGCTGTAAATTTCCATCCACGAATGTATATGTGATCTTATCGCCAGTCTTTGCACAAGTAACAACTGTATTTTCTCTGAAGCTAAATAAAGCAATTTTTTCGAAATCATACTTGCACAGTCTTTTAGTGAATGCGGAAACAGAAGATATGTTCCCGTGATTGTAACTGAGACTGATCCCCACTTTCGATGGTGGGAGGAATGTAATAGGCCTGCCCTCTGCCGCACTATATATGAACTCGGAGCTATGACCATTTGGGTAGACTATATTTTTGAGTTGCCCTTTGTAATTGTATTTAAAGTAAGTCTTGCGATCCTGGAAATCATTTATCCATTCAAGACGACCTTTCTTATATTCTAGAGTTATTTCACGCTCATCAGAACCTGTTATACGGATAATTCTATCGCCGTCATAGATAATAGCCACTTGGTTGTCGTAATTATCGAATATGGCGACAAGGTTACCCGCTTCGTTGAACCCGAGTATTTTGTCTGCGATTACATAATTGACAGGTAATTGAGTGAGAAGAATTTTTTCTATATGCTGGTACTGGGCTAGATGAGCACGAGCTTCAATAAGATCCTCGTTCCATCTTGCAAGAAACAGTGCTCGGCGAGCGTCCTCGAATTCATTCTGGAGCTCGCGAAATCTTGTTTGGAGGTTCAACATTACGGACCGATCTCCATTTGCCCGTATTTGAGCAACCCAGTTTCTACCCTCGATCATAGCAGACAAGTCTTGAATATCTTGTTGTATACGCTCACAAGTCTCTTGGAATCTTTGCTGATACACAAGCATACCTCGCGTGCGTCTTGCTATGCCTGCATCGGCCCCTGAAACATTACCGCTTGTATACTGGATACGAGTTTGAAGCGAATCTGCCATTCTTGCACTGTGATTGTTAATGTGTGTCCAACGCTGGGCCCGAGTCATCGCAGCAAAGGTAAAATTTTGTGCATTATCATCAGTCATATTTATTGGATTAATCCTCCATACCTCACCCATTCCTTTTTTCGTCTCGTGACGCAATCGTCCCTGCTTCTTAAGCATTTCAGATTTTGGACCTGATAGACTGTTAAAATCGGCAATTGCTTGCCTTTCCATCCTTTGCGACTCCGCCTCGATAAACAACTGCAATGTTCGCAAGGAACTAAATTTTAAAGTCCGATTAGTACCCTCCGAAATTGTAATAGTTTCAGGCTTGGCAAAGTTAGAGTTTTCCTTTATCGTACCTTCTAAGTCACATATTTGTCTTCTGATTGACTTGAGGTGGTCCTTAACTTGGGCCAACTCCTCGTGCCTTGTTTCAATTTTTTTACTGCCTAGAAACCCATCTGGGCTGACTTGCAAAATTAGACCGTCCGAAGAAATCATCTCTGAAAAAACTTCTTTAGTATTTTTTTTGTCCAGCCAAAGACGACCGTCTTGAGATATGTAAATTTCCTGACGAGTTTTTTGTAAATAAATTTTCTGTCCATCATTACTCCTTTGAAAAAATTTCTCTGTGAACTTGTGTTCTTGTCCAGCTCCATCGGTGTGGATATAGCTTTCGCCATCTTTGTCTATCCTTTGGCTTAGGTTTAATTTCCAACCCTTGCCACTTTGATAGACATGTGAAATGCTTACAGGTAAAGTGCTTGAGTCTGGGTCGGTTGTCTGATGAATAAAGGTCAGATCGCCAGTGGCAAGATTAATCTTGCCACTGCCTGCACGACCCGCACTGAATTCGTAGAATCTTTTATTTACTTTCATTGGTTTCATTTTTTCCCCCTAGTGCTTCCTGTGTTTTTTCGAATTCGATCTCTTCCTGAAATCCACGAACCAGGCGCTTCATGTTTGCCCGTACGCCCTGTTGCATTTTGAATGTGCTGAATGCCGTTGGAACTGGTAACGAACCTATGATTTTTATTTTTGTTTCTTCCATAAGTTAACCTCCTTTTAAGACTTTGAGTGATGTTACAATATTTCTGAAGTGGAACTCCTCTGCATTTGTTTCGCCCCCTTTTTTCGTACTATATTTGCTTGTATCTTCTTGTAGTGGAGCAAATATAAACATACCTACCTTGCCGTTTGTCTTCGGGAACAAAAAGGCAGAAAACAGTTTAGGTAAACTCAAAGCGTCTGTACCTACTTCGATATTCTTATCCTTTTCACTGTCAAACGAGCCCAAGATGCTAAGCACCATCATAGTTGGAAAAGTCCCACAATGTTGTAATGTATTTCGACCTGTTGTGTAATCCATAATTAGATGCGTCGTTGTCAGAGTTTGGCTGTCCAAAGCAAGTCCCATAACAAATTGATATATATCATCTGTGTTTTCCAATAAATCTGCAGCACTTTCATATTTGGGTTGAATGTCTAGGTCGCCTTTACCACGAAAATCTAAGTACTTGGCGACAGAAATTTGCATCAAATCCTTTTGTAAATCAAATCCATCTAACTCGATTTCAATCAAACCTGTTGGCATTAACTCGAGTGGTTCTAATAAGAGCTCGATCTTTGAACAACTTCCTTCACCGCCACCACCGCCACCAACTGCAGACTGGACAGTGAATGTCGGGTTGCTTGATAAAAGCCGCCTTGAACCATTTATGGTTATAGTTGCTGTATTAGGTAAAGCCCCATGAACAAGCGTTTGTAATTGTCCATGGTTTAACAGCACATCGGTCAGTAGCATCGCTTTCTCGGTATTGGCAGGTTTTATCCAAATTTTACCATCCGTCGTTGAAAAAATCCTGGACTCGAATGCACTGGACTCGACTTCTTCGGGACTTAGTTTGCCACCGTTTGTAAACGATATTGTGTCGTCACTTCTGCTGTTGACTCTTGCCAATCTTTCTTTTGTGATTGGTTTTTCCATCACACCTCCTTTCGCGTATCTTTTCTTTTGTTTAATACAAGAGGTGGATGCGATCGGCCGTAGCCAGTTGCATCCACCTCTGTGTGGTTTATTTTATCATGAGATTTTTAGATTTCAGAATTCAGCGACATACTTTTTTCGAGAAAAGTTTTGTCGTAAACTTCTTGGATCCATTTATGTGCTTGTGCGAGTGAATTGAATTGGATCACTGTGATACCATGTCTCCACATTATCGTCGCGAATTTTTCTATCGCCGATTTGGTTTGTCTCTGGGCCGTTCGAATTGTTTTATTAGATTCTTCAGACATCTTTTTGGTACTCCTCTCACTTATGAAAAAGGATCGGATTGTCTGCTTGTGCCTATCAGGCAGCTCGGCAAGGGTTTTCCTGATCCCTGTTTTTATATGGACCATTATATTCTTTTGGTACATCCGATTGATGACTTGTTCGATGATTTCTTCAGCACTTATGTGACCATAAGAACTTTCTTCCACCAACCTAGCTGCATACTTGTCGTAAAACTTGATACAATCATTAAATCTTGGATAACACTTTAACAAAGTTTTCGCGATTGCGAACTTTTGGGCAGACATATACACCCCCCTTTTTTTCCGTCCCTCACAAATTACCGAAGGCGTTAGTTAAACTTTTCATAACTTGAAGTATTCTATCACAGCTAAGCCTGAATTGTCAATACTACCCGACAATTTTCAATATCAAAAAGAATCGCCCAAACCGCATGGTTTCGGGCGATTCTTGGTAATGGTGGGTCGTCTAGGACTTGAACCCAGGACCGACCGGTTATGAGCCGGTTGCTCTAACCAACTGAGCTAACGACCCCCACATAGACATTATACATCATGTTTTCAACAAAATCAAGCGACTATTTCGTATTTGCAGGTGCAGACAAAATTTGATTACTTCCCCAAACTCTACCACCCCATGCCCATCCAGCGGTTTGTCCAAAGTTGACTCTTTGATTTGTGGTTAAACTGCCTGGATGTAGGTGAGCATTTGAACCATGGTTAAATAGGATTGTCGAATCGGTTACTCCTCCGACTATTATTCCTATTGGCGGAGCGTGATGAGCAGCACCTGCCTGTCCGACCACACGAATATTCGTGTTTGTGACACTATTCCTGTTGTTAGTTGTTGCGTACATTGTCGCCCAGTAGTTCCAGCCTACAATTCCTCCGACCGCACGACGCTCGTAAGCCATGAAGTATCTAATATCAACATTATCTATGGAAACAAATGCAACCGTTCCACCCAACTCATTGACACCAGAAATACCTCCTATATCTCCATTGCCATATAGAATAGACGAATTAAGTTCAGAGTTCATTACCATACCACGATTCCTGCCTGTTATTCCACCGAATGAAGAAAATGGACGATGAACTTGTATGTTGCTGGATGATACAGCTATATTACTTATTAGTCCGCCAGCCCGATTCATACCAACCACAGCTCCTACATCAGACCAAGTACCCGAGCGATCAGGGTCAAAACGGATATTAACACCAGTCATTCTTAAATTGTGAATAAAGCCATAATTCACCCCAAATAATCCTACATACCTGCCTGTCTGAGCAACAGTCCTGCCTGCAATGGTCATTCCATGAATTGCATGCCCCCTTCCATCAAAGCTGCCACGGAAATATCGGATAGGACTCCATTGGGATTGAGACAGGTTTATATCATTCGTAAGCCTATAGTGCAGATTAGCACGGTCTGCAGTTATTGCAATATTCCTTAAATGAAATTCATTATTAATCAGAAACGGGTTTCCAACCGTACCTGCCCCGCCCCCGAACAGTTCTGTTGTTGCGTGTATCCGGATCAAACTTGCCCCAACCCAATTTCCGTATGAACTTGTTATATTCAATCTTATCACATTGGTCCGTACACTTGATACATGTACGAATTGATGAGCCTGATTTCGATTTTCCAATTCAAAGGCTGACCGGAGAGGAACATTCCCACTGCCCGTGAAATGAGCTTCTCTCGTTCGATTAGCCCCTCCAGATGTATTCCCCCAAATCTCTATCGCATGAACGACTATGTGGTAATCCAATCGCAATTCAAGCCAGCCCGTCCTTGCATTTACACTCCAGTTGTCACCGTTGCCACCTGATCCTCCATTCATTGTCCCGTTAAAGGCACGCCAAGGTTCTTCGTTTCGGTAGGTACCACTTGCGGTGATTGTACCGTCACCTGGGAGGGTGTTGGAGGTGAAGGTTGGTTGCTGCCAAGGACTACGATCACGAGCGGCTCGAACTGCCCTATATGCATTTAGTCGACCGCCAGAAACGGAGCGATTTCTTATGTAGCTGCAAGACACATTATCTACACTATTTATAATTATATTTCTCTTCTCTGATGGAGTTATGTCAGGATTTACCGACATCATCAAGGCTGCAACCCCCGCGACCATTGGGGCCGCCATTGAGGTGCCTGAGGCTGTATTATATCTTGTAGAAGGCCACATTACCCCTGGGCTTCTACCTAAATCGACCCAGGATACAGTACTGTGGATATCACTGCCAGGGGCAAAAACATCGACTCTAGTTCTCCCAAAATTGGAAAACGAACTTCGGCGGTCATCTTGATCAGAGGAGCCTACAGAAATAAGATTAGGGAGTCTAAAATTTGAAGGATAACTACCAACAGAATCATTGTCTTCATTATTATTCCCAGCAGATGTAATGAACAATCCTCTAAAATTTCGAATTTGTCGCTCCAGTGCAGGATCTGGACTACTACCACCTCCACTAAAATTTAATATTGGAATACTATTAATTGAAGCCGAAAGAATAGCCCTTATGAGATATTCCGTTGAGCCTATGGAACGAAATAAATTATAAGGTCTAAATACCTGTAACGAAGCAAGAGTTATATTCCAATTCACTCCAGCGATTCCGACCCCATTATCTCCTTCCGCACCAATAATTCCAGCCACATGTGTACCGTGTCCACTGTGATCATTAAGTGGTCTATCTGCATTTGGAAACCAAGGATTATGCGTTACAAAACTCCTGCTTAAATTTGCACAAATTCGTCCATCTCTGAGGTCTGGGTGGTTGTCATATATTCCTGAGTCCATAACACCTACAACAATATCAGAGCTACCTGTTGTTATACCCCAAGCATTACGCAAATCTATTTGATCTATGTACCACTGCCTGTCAAATCTAGGATCATTGGGTGTTCTTTGTGCGGAATATTTAAAATAATAGAAATTAGGCTGCACAATTAAAACATCATCCCGCATCTCTAATTGCCTAATAGTATTGAGGACATTTTTCCTGCCTGGACTCTGAAGTTGAAGACTTAATACTCTTCTATATTCCTCTGTATCAAATTGACCAGTATCTCGTACTCTACTTACCCCGATTTGGGCCTCTGCCCTTATTAGATCATTTACTTCTCTTGTTAACTCAGATACTGATTCTACTCCTAACCCGAAAAAATCTAAAGCCGAGTACTCTCGGCTAAGGTTCATACTGGCCTGTTTATTCAATACAACAATAACTGAGTCGTCCGCAAAATTATCACTAAGCGTAGCTCTATTGAAAATTTGAGTTTCCGTTTGATACCCTCTCAGATTAAAGTGAACATCGTCAGCAAAAGTAAACCCAGAAAGGGTCGCCAACACAAAAGCTGTAGCACATACTAGAATTAATAACCTACACACTCTCATAGAAAACCTCCTTGTGGTCTAAATACAAAATTAGGCTGTGCCAAAAGGATATCCTCTCGTTGCTCTAATATCTCAATCGTACTTAACACATTTCGATGGCTTGGGTATTTAAGTCGCAACGACAGTATCACAAGCCCATCTGTTGTCAAGGAGTTTTCGACAGCAACCAATGCGACTTCAGGAAAATCTGAAACAACAAATACCCTGCTCAACTCCTTAGCTTCAGTACTAGCCTCGCTAGTCAAAGTTACCAAAACTATATCATCAACAAAGTTGTATTTTCCATCACATCCAACCGTCACAAATAGTACTACCGCCACTAGCATCGACAAAATCCCCAATACTCCAGAAAATCTTTTCATGTTCTAATGTACTATCAATCTTTATATATCGTCAATATATTTTTAACAAGTGTGCCATGCATCACTGCAATAAAAATGAGGATGTAAGAATTATCTAGTCGCATGAATTCGAATCAAACTGGCCCCCACCCAATGTCCGTATGAGCTTGTAATATTCAGGCGGATGACATTTGTCCGTACTTCACCGACTTGAACAAATCGGTGTGCATGATTTTGATTAGCCAATTCAAAAGGTGTACCAAGCGGGGCACCATTCAGGCCTGTGGTGAAGTGGGCTCCCCGTGTTCTGTTGTTGCCACCAGATGTGTTTCCCCACAGTTCGATAGAGTGGATTATTATAAAGTAGTTAAGCCTAAGTTCCAGATAGCCTGTTTGTGCATTAACGCTCCAGTTGTCACCGTTGCCACCTGAACCTCCATTCATTGTCCCGTTAAAGGCACGCCAAGGGTGTTCGTTGCGGTAGGTGCCGCTGGCGGTGACCATTCCATGGCCAGCCAAAGTAGGGGATGACCAAACAGGTTGATTCCAATTGCCGACAGTCCGACCTGCCCAAGTACCAGCCCATTGCCAATATGATGTTGTGCCGAAATTTCTAAGTTGTTGCCCGTGCAGTGTTCCTGGATTTAGGTGCACTGTGCTTGGGTTATGGTCACTGGTCGCCATGTTGATAAGTTGGCCGTTAAAAAATCCGACTTTCATGCCCATCATAGGGGCCTTGTTACATGATGTGGTCACCCCAGTGTAGGCAACGGTAAGGTGGTCAAGAAAATTCCCCACCAAGCATGTAGCACGACTGTATCCGACCAAGCCACCTACGGCTCGATTGCTGGTGGCATGGGCATGGTTAATCCCTGCACGATATACTCGTGAGTGGTGAATCACACCACCATTGAATGAACGCCCCGCGATGCCGCCCATGTCGCCGTTGCCATATATAGCCGCACGAGACACATAGTGTATGAAACGGTTACCGATCATCGTCCCATGGTTGTCGCCCACAACCCCACCCAGGGACGAGTTCCTGCGGTAGCTGTGCAACACGCCCGTTACAAAGACATTTTCGATTCGCCCCGAACCACCGTTAAGCCCTGCGACCGACCCAACATTGGCCCAGTGACTCTCGCTGCGATTATCAATTCTGATATCGACTGCTGTCATGCGGAAGTTACGGATTGTGCCGTAGTTCCGCTCGAACAATCCGAACCTTGCATTATTGTGCGGGATGATTGGATTAACAATTGTTAATCCACGGATGTGGTGCCAACCACCATCTAAAGTTCCGCGGAACATTGGGATTGGTGCCCAATTTCCGCCCAGGTCGCGCAGGTCGATTGTGTTGGCGAGGCGAAAGTGTCCGTAGGGGTTGCCCCTGACTAGGGTGTCGAGTTCGTGGGCGGTGGTGATTGGGGTAATAGTTCTAGCATGTATGACTATTCCTCTTGAGCCGATAAAGTTGCCGATAAGAAAATACCCTGATGAGCTTGTTATGTTTAATCGTATTACATTTGTTCGAACATTATTCACTTCTATCACGGACGGAAAGTGATGAGTACTTTCCGCACGGAACGGATTGCCAAGTGGAACACCATTCGCACCTGTAAAATAGGCGTCTCTAGTTCGCGTCCCAGTTCCTGAATAGCGATTGTAAAATTCTATCCGATAAACTATTACTTCCTCTGTCAACGTCAGCTGTAACCATCCAGATGATGCACGCTTGGTCCATTGAGTTGACGAATCGCGGTCGAATGCATTAAATGGAGGAGTATCTGAACTGTTATAGCCACTTGCTGTTATCGCCCCATGTATATTACTGTCAGCTGTCCATCTAGGTTGGAACCATTGGTCTGGCAGCATGCTTTCTGTCATAATTTTAACACCAAGAGCGGATGTAACATTTGTAATTTTGTTTGCATAAGACCTAACCCAATTTCCAGCTCTTGTTCGATAGAAACCAAAGTTAAGTCCAGCCAAGTAATAGCGACCTCCTCTTATCGTAAATAATGGACTACCACTATCTCCAAAATACATTCTGGCACTATGCCGTATTTGATCAGTAAATCTAATTCCCTCTACATTCCTAGCATAGCGTATCCTCTCTATTGTTCCCTCTGTTCTTCCTGTTCTATCACCGAACTTAACTACAGGGAGTCCCACAACAATATCATTTCGATTTCTTATCTGATATGTGCGAGGTACGACAGTTACATTACTTCGGTTACCAGCCCAAAAGGAAGCAGAAGAATCAAATTCCCAGATATCGGCGTCTTCGAATGGGACAAAGGCAGCGTCTACTCCCCTTTCCATCTGGTACTGTGCACTCCTCCCTATCATTATCTGTGTCGGCTCGTGACGCATCATCCACCCATGTGGAGCCACATGCGAATTTGTAATTATCCCACGCCTACCTGTTTCCATACAGATAGCTTTTGCCCCCATAGTACCACCACTTATCTGATGTCCTCCACGAATAGGCGTGCTAGCTAAAACTGCTGCATTCTCCTCTATGACAAATCGAATTGCGTCCTGTTGAAACAACCCTAACGCTGAAAGATGTCTAGTAACATTCCTTATATCGATTGACTCCTCAACATAAATCTCTACAAAGTTATATTGAGGGGCTATACTTGTTGCCGAGATTGAATACACATACATCAAATCCATTACTATGTTATGAATGTCGCTTAGAAAGTTAAACGAGAACTGATGTGCGTGGTAAATAACCTCGGAGTTTCTGCTTTCGCGACTCGTATTATTGGTCACAGCAATATTCAAAGTACCATTTACATCGTACCATACACCTGCGAAGTGATCATTATAGCCAGATTCTGCAACCATATATCTGCTCATGACCTCACTAAGTAAATCATATTCACCTATCTCTTTTGAGGCATGGTTGTGGCTACCCTCTCTGTTAACGGGAGAAAATCCAACAGTTATCAACATGAAAGCCACTAATAATGTTACTGCAAATACATATTTTAAAAATTTCATGTTTCCTCCTTATCTAACTCTTACGAAAATAGTATTTGATATAATGCGATTCCAAGTTTGATGATCATTTTCATAACCAAAACTAGCTATTGCCATTAGCTCGAATCTTCCCCGTCGCAAATCATTTCCTCTTTGAACTGTGTATCTTCTCACTTCATCTATCTCTATTACGCTATTTCGAATTGAAGGAAATATGGCAGCTCCATCGTTAAAAAATATGTTTACTAACGAGAAGCCATGGTAAACCTCGTGTCGCTTTCCACTTAGATTTTCAAATACGATGTCAATCTCAAAATTTCGACCTCGCCAAATTCTTGTTCTGCCCACCGAAATCGTGAGCAAAAAATCCCCACATTGTGTCTGCTGATAAGTCGGGGTTCTATTACACCCCACCAATAAAAGTGGCATCAACAATACAACCAAGCCTAAACACACTGCAAATATAAATTTAACCATACTTTATGGTAGTATCAATTTTTAGGATTGTCAATAGAAGAAGTGTGCTATACTTGTTTTATGAATATAGCTCCAGACGGAAACGAGAAGTTATCGGTTCGATTCGCCACCGAAATGGATATTGACCTAATCATGGGACAGTTGATTTTCGGACTTGCTGATTACGAGGGCCTACGCCATCAAGTAACCACTACCAAGGAAATGATGCTGGAAGAACTGTTCGTCAAGAAATCTGCAACTGTGATAGTCGGTGAGAAAGATTCGCGACCTGTGGCATTAGCAGTCTATTTCGAGAATTTCTCTACTTTCCTTGGCAAGAAAGGGATGTTTGTCGAGGATATTTGGATCATCCCAGGGAATGAGGGAAATGGCTATGGCAAAGCCATGTTGGAACACCTAGCGAAAATCGCACTAGATAAAAACTACGGCAGAATGGAAACCTATACCATCCCGCAAAACGAATCGGCAATCGCACTGTTTGACTCGCTGGGCATGAAAGACCGTGGGCTATATACTTATCGATTAACGCCAGAGCAACTGGATCACTTTGCTAAAAAAGCTTGCAGCAAAAATTGAAATTATGATATAGTCTGAATATGAGAAAGGAATTAAGTGCTATACAGAAAAATGATAAGAAAGACTTCCAAGGAGGAGATTTAAACAGCAACCTCTACGATGAACAGGGGAGAAAAATAATTGTTGTTCATATAGATGGAGACCCAAGCCTTGCCTACAAAAACTATTCAAACAGATATAATATGAAGATTAGTCCAGAGTTGTACGAGCATATTACAGCTGAGAATTGCCACAAGGCAGAAGCCGTACAAATAAGGGTATTCAATGATGTTTTAGTAAAAAATGACACTCGCAGAAACCTGCTTAAGGCATCCATGCAAAATACTTTTTCGGCAAATCGCAGAGAGCTCCTTGATGAAATCAAAGCATGCTGGTTGTTGGGGATACTGTATTGGCTGATTGGAATAGCTATTGTAATGGTCGCTGTATTCATTCCACAGTTTGGGCCATTCTCGGATGGGGCAAACGAACTGCTGCTTATAGTAGCTTGGGTGTTTGTTTGGGCAGGCACGGAGCGGATATTGATAGAGCGGATAGGATTACGAAAACAGTATAGAAGCGTCCTGAATCTAGCCTTGGCAGAGATAGTCTTCGTACCCCTGCCACCACCACTATTGCCAAAGAATCAGTAAAATTAATTCTTTTTCCTCCGCAACATAAATATTCCAACCCCAACTCCTGCTACAATAGCTATACCCAACAGTGGGAACACAATTGCCATCCATAATTGTGATGGGCCATTCCCTGGTTCACCACCGCCACCTGGTCTGTCGCCCGGGGTAAAAGATTGTCCGCCACTGTTGTATAGAGTCATCGTAAATGTTCCAGTTGCAAACAAATAGTAATCCTCGATTGGGGTGTTCCCCACATGCAATCCTTGGTCATCAGGGACAAAAATAAATACAATTATCGTGAACTCTCCCGCCCTCATATTGACAGTTGCATTTGCGACATTTGAAATTGTTACGGGCACTTCTTCGACTTTACCACCTGCCGCGGTACGAACCTCGAATAGGAATTGTTCCCTGCCCGAAAACGGATGTGGCAATACATTAAAATGATTGTGTAGATTAACCAAACGATATCCATCAACATCAAATATTATCAAGTCATGAGCAGAAATTGTCGCCCTTAATAAGTTCAATCCTATGTTCAAGACCCTTCTTACATAAACATTTTGACTTAATCTGTAAATTACCGTTCCGTTATTTGAAACACCCGTCTCTAATGCCCACAAGTCCCTATACTCGCCCAAGAAACTTGGTGATGGGTTACGCATCTCGATAAACGCGGTATTCAAATTTGCAAAGTTATGAACCAATCTGTCCTCATTCGCCATAACCTGAATATCAGTAGGTAGCCTCAGGTTGAAATATGGCAATATAGAACCCAGCCCAATGTCGTTAAGTGTTATGTTTCTTGCCCCTGTACTAACATTAACCCAGCTTAGCGTTCCAGGCCCTGTATGGAACGGCAGACCGAACGGAGTAACTAAGTTGGGCGGCAGGCTGACCGCTATATTCATGGCATTGAAAATCGAACCCGCGGCGATTTGACCCGCTAGGGTAACCATTGTCCATTGTGGAATACCCGCAATTGGCTGGAACAAGGCGGTCGGAGCAGTCGGGTTTGTCGCGTGCCCCATGCCTGTTATACCAACTTCACTACCATTTGAAATTCCACCCGTAACAAATCCTCGGTGCATCGCGGATTCCGAAACCGCCTCACTGGCCGCCAAGTTCACGGCATGGTAGCGTGCAAGTACACCTGTTGCAACCGCGCCAGTAACATGCCTGATATTTACATGGGATGCCCCAACTGTTCCAACCTTACCTATTATGGCACCCGCGTGCGTACCACCCGTTACGGTTATATTCGCAACCGTATTATCCAAGATAGTAACATTCCCTAACTCGACCGCCCCTATTACACCACCGGCAATCCCTGCATCCGTAGTTATATTCATAATTGTATGTGTTGTAACAATTCGCACATCACCGCCAATAACAGAACCAATCAAGGACCCAACAGCCGCTGCGTTCTCGGCCAGGAATGCCCCCGAAGTCGTGATATTAATAAACTCTGCCTGACCCCGCACATAATTAAATAACCCAAACGAACCTGTACCAGTTGGCCACTGGTTACCCATAGAAATAGTATTAAGTCTGTTACCAGATATAAACCTTCCTTCAAACGGACGAGCTCTTGTACCAATACCTGGGAATGCCGCCCCAGCATTAATTGATTGCAATAATGTATACGACGCGGTGCTAACCTGTTGGGCTGGGATAACCGTTCCATTAAAGTCGGTAAAACTGGTGTTATTGGCTAGAGAATCCGCTAAACCTCGTAAGGATGCTGTATCACCAATAACGCCAGAGTAAACCACCTCTAAAGGCTGTATACCTTGGTTTTCTGGAATTACAAACCCTGACAGCGTCATGGTACATACAATTACAATTGCCAACGCAAAAATCCTAGTCATTTCTCCACCTCCTTAATTTCTTGTACTTTTTCAAGAAGAACAGTTGATATACCGCAAACAACACCCCTAACGCCAATGCTACCAGCAACAGATTCAACCAAGTCGGCCATGCCATCCGCACTCTAACTTCAAATACATGTGTGTACACAATTACGCCATTGTATACCAGGTTCGCATCCAGAATATTCCTGCCTCCGCCATGTACAATTAATTTGGTATTAAAGTCCAAGACAAGACTCTTATTGTCTGTATGACGAACGACTGCGTTCAAATGAAAGTGTACCTCTTCTTGATTTGCGATAACCTCTGCGAAAATTGCTGGGCGAACATCCAGTCTGTCCCCTTCTGTCATATTTCTGACACGAATATTCGGCACAGGAGTAAATCGGAAGGTTCGCAGCTTGTCACTTAACCAAACATCGTCAACCGCATGGACCAGAGGCGTAGCCACACCCTCGTGTATATCTACATTAACACCCGTAACCAAAGCCGATTGTTCGACATGACCGACTAAAACACCATCTATTCCCGATAGAGCAATGACTCGTACATTCGCGATATCAACATCAGCAGCAACCAACTTCACATACGCAGCAACCCGTCCTACCAGGCCTCCGCTATGCCCTAGTGCCCCTGATGTTTCGATAATTACATTGGGTGTTAGAATTACCTTGTAAATTCGTGTTGGGGCCCGTTGGTGTGCGGGAGCATTACTGCCTGTTAATCTTGCCATAGAGGCTTCACCAAGAACCCCACCCACCCTTGCATTGGTCTGGGCCCCTGAGATATTTGCGTTAATTGTTATATGTTCAAACCTAGAATATATTGCATTCACACCCAAATCATCATTATATGTGTGTTGAACTTGGCCACCCAAACCACCAACCCTAGGTGTACCTGCAGCTGTGTTAGCAAAGCTGCCTACTCGCACATCCGCATTGATTGTTATGTTCTCGATTATACTTGGAATGTTGCCCTGCAATCTTCCGAACAAGCCACCTACGATGCTGCTTGTCCCTGTCACAGCGTTGCTGCCCGTTGTTTCAACTAATACGAATCCATCTACATTCAAATTTCGAATCACTGCCCCTTGTATTATATTAAACACTCCACCCACCGTCACAGGCTGGTTTTGATAGAAATGTATTTCAACTCGAATTGTGTTCCCGCCCCCATCAAATACTCCCATAAACGGATAAGTCGCATTGCCTATACCTGAGAAACCTGTTGTGATTCCTGGCTTGTGAGAGTGATTGGATAAATCAAGGCTGTTCATTAAACGGAAGTGCTGCCCTTCAAATGTTCTGCCTTGGTGTCCGTGCATGCCCTTGGAAAACCACTCTACTCTACGCAAGTCATGAGCGGTGCGTATCAGAAACGGATTAGTCGCAGTACCTATCCCGTCAATCTCGTCCCAAAATGTCTCGGCACGAGCATCGCTAGCGTTAGGCACAGAAAATATAGCCGTAATCACGGCAAGCGTTAATACCAAACTCAGTAATGCTAACTTCTTCATCCCCACCTCCTAATCCAAGCTCTTTTTAAACTTCAGTATTGAAACAACAATTACGGCAACGGCGAATATTGACAATGCCCAAATATGAGTTGACAGGTATGATGCCCCCAACCCCGATATAATAATCCCCCGCGTTATCTCCATAAAATGAGTCAAGGGCAACAAGTTCGCCAAGAACTGTACCATCCCTGGCATAGTCGAAACAGGAGCTATGATCCCACATAATATTAATGACGGGATGATAAACACAATCGCCAACATAATCGCTTGCCCCTGATTCGATGAAAATGTCGATATCAGAATCCCAAGACCTAATGCACAGAATACAAACAGCATACCCAGGGTAATAAATAACCCAATACTCCCTACCGCACTGATCCCAAATAGGAAATAAGCCAGCCCCAAAATCAATAATATATCAAAAAAGCCCACCACTAAATAGGGTGACAGTTTCCCTAACATGAACTCGGTCTTTGTCATCGGGGTAATCATCAATTGCTCTATTGTTCCACGCTCTTTTTCTCTAACAATTGTTGATGAAGTTAGTACTATGATTATAGAAAACACAATTACTGCAATAATTGCAGGGACAAGAAATTGCCTCTGTCGCAGAGCGGGATTATTCAAAACGGTGGAAAATACGGCCCCTCTCTCGGCAGTTGTTGGGTGAATTGTCATATTACCAACAATCTGGGTCAAGGCATCCAAGCTCTGCACCGAAAATCTGTAAACAATAGTTGTACTGGCTTCGGCGGCGATCCGGGCAATGGCGGGGTCGGCTCCGTCTATATATACTCTGACTCTATCCATATCCATTACTTGTGCTTCATTAAAACGGGCGCTGTAATTCGCTGGAATAATAACCGCGACCTGAGCCCGTCCTTCACGAATTATTTGATCCATCTCTTCCCTAGTCTCCACACGATACAAGACATTAAAGTACTGCGAATTATCAAATGCATGGACAAGTGCATCACTGAAAGTTATATCCCTATCAAAATGCTCGTGGTGGGCTTGGACCCTGTTCAGATCCAGAACAACCGTTGGAACATTCCGAATTTCACCCGACACCGCAAACCCAAACAAGATAATCATGAAAATCGGCATAATGAATATCAACATCAATGTCGTAGGATCACGCATAATATGATGAAATTCCTTTCGCAAAACTGCTAGGAATCGCCGTGGTGAAAAACTAAACCTCATCTGCTACCTCTCTTTTGTTCTTTTTTGTGCTCGTACTCGGTAATTGATTTATCAAATACCTCGCCCAATGTTCGCAAACCTGTTTGCTTTCGCAAGTTTGTGGGAGTACCTTCGATAATCAGCTTACCATCGTGAATAATTGATACCTTACTGCAGAACTCTGCCTCGTCCATATAATGTGTTGTTACTAGAACGGAAAGACCTTGTTTTGCCAGCTCGTTAATGATCCTCCAAAATGTTTTCCGTGAAACGGGATCAACCCCCGCGG
>WRBH01000008.1 GCA_009784665.1 Bacillota bacterium
CAACAGGGACGATACCACTGACCATCAGGTCGGCAAGGTCTTGCTGGGTCATGCCGGCCGTTGCATTTAGTAATTGTTGCCTAAGTGCCTCTAGTATATCTTCGACAGGTGCAAGTGCCGAACCCTCAAGAATACTGAGCCTGGCCCGTTGTGCATCCAATTCAGTGTGGTTAACACCAATCAGAGGATAGCCCGTCCAGTCATTAATTCGTGTGTCAATTGCATTGATTGCGTTTCGCAAGTTTGCTATTCCATTAATATGCTGCAGAGCATCAATCAGAGCGTTAATCGCAATTACTTCCGCTTGCATCAAGGCTTGCCCGCTTTGTGTTTGTCCGAACAGATTCCCTCGGAAAGTCCAAGCCGTCGGATTCAACCCTGCTACTTCGTAGAGATTCCATGTCGTGGTGTTTAAGAAGCTGTCCCCAAGTATCACATCAATAGGGAATGCAACTCCTACCGTCATCCGTGCCCCTCTCTCTCCATCCGTGCCATTAGTCCCGTTAGTTCCATCCCCTCCGTCATTCCCTGCCGTGCCAGGGTTGCCTTGTGCCCCTGGATTACCTTGAATCCCTTGCTCTCCTTGAATGCCTGGAGTGCCCTGCTCCCCTTGCAACGGTCGCTGGGCAACCGCTACTATCCCAAGCACAAGTGCCGTGAATGCCATCACGGCGACCAGTGCCACTGCTAAAATAGATTTTTTCATGACACTTTGTATGCCACGAACTTAGAACTTGTTCCTGTCCCCTACTTTTGAGAGTTCTTTTTGCTGTCTTGCCTCTTCCTTTTCCCCTTTCTTTATTACCTTGTCTATGGTTTTCGCTAACTCCTTTTCGAATTTTGCAATCTTTGATTTGCCTTTGGACATTAACTTATCGTACTTTTTTCGGTCCTTCTTCTCGTCCAAATAATAGTATGGGCTAATCTTTGCCTTGCCTAGTTTCTCGACAATCATTTTGAAAAAATATGGACTTGGATAGCACTTGTAGGCGGAACGATCCCACAGCAGTTTCATATCCCTCTCCTTGTCCCAAGAGGTGAAATCTCCATCCTCGTACGGGACCCATTTCATAACAAGGTCAATATCGTCCTTATCGATTACGCTACCGTCGCTTACCAGCTTGACTCTTGTTTCGTCCTCGTTGAAATGACCAATCCTGATACGACCGTCTAGATTAAATCCCTGCAATGTTACTCTTGTTGACATAAAAGCCTCCTGAAATCAGGTTAACTAGGGCAAACGCGTTTGTCAAGTGCAAATGCTGTGGTATACTGGGGTTGTGAAAAAGGTAAAGGTTGCCGCGGTTATTGCCGAGTTTAATCCCTTGCACGACGGGCATAGGTTCATAATCCATCAGGCACGAGTTAGATCAGGGGCGTCACATGTGATGATTATACAGAGCGGCAATTTGACGCAGAGAGCCGAACCAGCAATAGAAGAAAAACATCTAAGAGCAGAAAAAGCGATAAAGGCAGGAGCCGATGCAGTCGTTGAAATCCCTGTTGCATACGCTACGGGCAACGCCGAGGTTTTTGCAAAAGCGGGAGTTAAAATCGCAACCAGTTTTGCTCATGTAACACACCTTGTATTTGGGATAGAATCAGAGGATTTGTCATTACTTCGCCTTATTGCACAGACTCAAGTCAAACGCAAGGCTGATTTCGAGAAGTACATGACAAACCATATTAAGAAAGGAATAAGTTTCGATAAAGCACGGTGCGAGGTGATCAAGAAGCTGTTGCCCCAAATCAGTGCCGAATTAATCGACAAGTCTATGAATACGCCTAACAATATACTTGCACTTGAATATTTAAAGGAGCTTGTCCGATTAGAATCCAAAGTTAAACCAATTGGAGTACAACGAATCCCTGCGATTAATTCGTCAGCGATACGACGGGAATTGGAGTTCGAACAATCTGATATGTATCGTGCTTTTGGATCACTGGTATTATATTCCGCAATGAGTCGAATGGACGAAGACACTTATAATTCCAATACTGAGTTGATAAATTTATTCAAGAACAAGAGACCAGTTAGTTACGATGAGCTGAAACGCGAAACTCCGACTAAACGATTTAGCGTTTCCCGCATCGTCCGCCTAGCACTGCACAGTACTCTGACCATTACAAAGAAAGATGTGGAATTCCTGTATAAACATGACTGGGTGCCATATACGACCTTATTGGCAATTAATATGGATGCGGGAGATTTGTTTTCGGCAATGTGCCTAAATTTCAAAACGCCGTTATTGGTACGCGGAAACAAGGTCAAGCCCGAGAAGAATGCATACTATAAAGCCCTCCGCAAAATCGACAAGAGGGCTGAATTACTGTACGAGGCTATTACGGGTATCCGTACCAACAACCGACCATCGTTTGTGATGAGAGAAGATCAACTGAAATTAGAAGTGTAGTTCGTGATCTAACTTGCTTGTATATATAAGAAATTTGTCTTCTACCCCTTCCCAGGTTGGATCTTAATATGGCGTATCTATGCCAGACTATTCATCTGTCATTGGGAGGTCTTTTTCTTCGAATGCCTTGATGGATAGTGCAATTTTGCGGGTCTCGTCGTCGATACCGATGATGATTACACTTTTCTTGTCCCCAACGGCACAGACCTCGGATACGGCTTGAACATACTTGGTAGACATTTCGGAGATGTGAATCATTCCCTCGAGGCCGCTGTCTAGTTTCGCGAGTGCTCCGAATGGGAAGACCTTTGTAATTACAACTTCGTGTTCTTGCCCGACATCCAGGTCTTGAGATTTTTCATCAAATGGGTGGGCGATTGTTTTCTTGTGAGAGAGGCTGACCCTGCCGCTTTCGCGGTCGACGCTGATGACTCGGAAGTCGTATTCTTTTCCTACCTCGAACATGTCGCGGGCGGTTTTACCTTTTTCATGTGAACTCTCGACATTGTGAACGAGACAGTCAACACCGTCAACCTCGACGAATGCACCGAAGTTTGTGATACGAACCACCTTGCCTTTGACCAGTTTGTTTACAAAAATAGAGTGCCAGAACATTTCTTGCTTGCCAACCTTGTCCGCGGATAGGTGCAGTTTACGGGAGGCCACGATTTCGCGACGCTCGTCATTAAACCCTGTTGCGACCAAAGTCATGGTTTGCCCCTTGAATTGGTCAAGGTTACGAACATAGTATTCGTCGATTTCGCGTGCTGGGACGAACACTCGCCAGCTGCCGAAGAAACATGTTAGTCCTGCCGAATTTACACTTTCTACCTTTGCTTCGAATTTTTCGCCGTTTTTGATTCCTGGGATTGCGGTGTTAGCTTCGGAGGCTGCTGCTGCTTTTTTTGCGGAGACTGGAACCGTACCCTCGGTAATTTTGGATCCAGTAATCATTACATCTACTTTTGAACCTTTCTTTAAATCTTTGAATTCGGCAACTTCGTCACCCTCGATTACTCCGTCGGCTTTTCCGCCGATGTTTACGAGGATTCGTTTGTCGCTTGTACTTATTACTGTACCGTTGACGACCATGCCAATCTTGTATGATTGAAAACTTTGCTCGATCAGGTCGAGGTTGAATTCCTCACCTTGTGTTGTTGCCACTACCTTTGAACCTTTACCCACACTTCCCTTCCTTTTTACTTAGAGTCACTTAGTTTACATTATACGCTAGTTTTAGTCAAGAAAAAAATTTGAATAAAAATTTCGTGAATTCTCTGGGGGTTTTTCTGGGGGTTTTCGCCCGCACCCCCCTCCCCCTCGGCAACTCGCACTCAAATTTCTTCTTCAGGCTTCGGGTCGCTTGCATATTACTCTCCTCGGCAAATAAACCGTGAAATTCACACTCTCCTTCAGAGAGTGCAGAATTTCCGCACCGTATTTGCCTTCGCCGAGCAACATGCAAATCTCCCGAGCCTGGGTACATTGTAGCACATGGTTTTCTGATTTGATCTAGTTTGTAGCAGAATTCAACTGTGTGATGAGTCTAAATTTCTACGCGACCCAGAAGATAATCTGTTGTTACTCCGAAGTAATCGGCGAATTTTATGAGAAGTTCCCCGCCTGGAACAGAACGACCGTTAACATAAACATATAACAAATCCTCATTAAGCCCCATCTCTAGTGCAACAACTCTCGCTGGTTTTTCTGAGAGCCTAATTAATTCTTTCAATATTTTTGCTGTTGTATCTGCAAGTCTCACATTATTATAGTAAAGTATTGACAAAAATCGCTTGACTTCCGAACAATTGTTCGGATATTCTTTTGCTGTAAGGGGGGAAGCATGTTTGAGAGGGTTTTACACTTTCAGAAGGTACTGCAAGAACTGATGGATGAAAGAGATTTGACTCAGAAAAATTTAGCAACTGGACTTGGAGTATTTCAAAGCCAAGTTAGTAATTGGTTTACCGGAAAAAGTTTGCCATGCTATGATTCGCTGCGTAAAATAAGTAACTATTTCAAAGTGAGTGCAGATGTATTGCTGGATACGAAATATGATGATTAAGATTTGAGCAGGATTGTTTGGCGGGTCATGCGCATACCGTACTTTTCAATATCAGCAAGAATCTGGGATTTGAGGATATCAGGCTTGAGGTCAAAGTCAGGGTTGGCAAGGGAACTGAGGGGGACCCAAACAGGTTCGTAAGTTCCGACGGGCGTACCGTCGTGACGCCGAAGTCGGTCAGAGGCGTCGGGTTGGTACTCCTCGGATTCTGGGTTTATAAAAATTTCCCCGTCCGTGTATTCACACCACCAGAAGGATTCCATTTCGTTATCGACCAATTTCCCATCCCCCCTGATCCGCTTGTAAATTAACCGGATTGGGTTGACAGTAATTCCAGTTTCCTCGAGAACTTCGCGAGCGGATGCATCACGGGCAGACTCGCCCTTGTCAATGTGGCCACCAGGCGTAGTGAAGTAATCAGCACCATCGCGATAGCCCAGTCGATTGCGTTTAATCAGCAGAATTTCATGCCCAGACTCTGCACCCCTGACAACGACTGCTCTGGCGGTATCAATAGGTATCTTGTCCCACTTCTTGCGTTTTGGGGCGATTTCAAAGCCATTCAGCATCGCCTGCATCGTTTCAGATATTTTACCCGTCAGTTCGTCGCGTATAACATCGGTCGTGTCGATAGGGGAACCTATCTTTATTTTGGTACGGCGGAACGGGCGAGGTGCACGGTTCAGAATTACGGGAACGACGGAGACGCCAGCCTTGATTGCTATTGCTGATGCTCCGCTTTTCAGAGCCATCGCCTCGTCGGCGTTTAGGTTACGGGTGCCTTCGGGGAAGATTAGCAACGACTCGTTTTTTTTGAGAGTGTTTAGAGAGTACTTCATAAATGCGAGAGGTTTCTCCCGATCCACTGGGAACATTAGAATTTTTTTAAAGAACCACCCAAGGAAGCCTTTGAAAAGACTTGCCCGTGCCATAATATGAACGCGTCGCGGCAGTGCAAAAAACAAGGTCAACCCATCAGTATAAGAACGGTGGTTGGCAACCAGGACCACCCCGCCCTTTGGGAGTTTGCCTTTGATACATGTCCAGAAGACAAGGCGATACGGTATGAAGAAAATCAGTTTGATAAGGAATCGGAACATAATCTATGTTATAAGACATTTCTAGGAAATAGTCAACGGATCTTGGTTGTGTTGTTCGCACTCTGGAACGCCAACAAGATAGTCCGACATCTTTGGGGGTGTGATAGCACGCTCCTTGTATCTTCTCAGCAAGTCTCTAAAGGTTGCCCTTTCGACAATTTGGTTATGATTATGCATATCTCTGTCTATTATTATTTCTTTACCGCAGATACTAAAGACATCACATAAATCATCTTTTTTCTGGGGTAATATGACTTTATCGTTGTAAATTTCTTGTGCCTTCTTCATCGCTTCCTGTGGTGAGATATCAGGTTTATCTAGGGATAGGAATCTTGGGATCATTATACCCCCCACTTCATTTTCGAATTGGCGTAAGCGGGAAATATTTTCAAGCCCGTCCTCCCAAGTTTTTGGCAGGGGCAGCTTGACATCATATCCCTTCATATCTGTGAAAAATTTTCGTTGGACATCAGACAACTCTTGGTTATTCAAATTCAGGTCAGCAAAATGGATAATCGCATTTGGCATCATATTGATTACATCCCAAGTGTATAAATCCTTGTATAGGTTCAGCAGTTTCATCATCTCAATTTTGTCCTGGTCTTCAAGTTCCTCTATCAACATCATGGCAAATTTTGAATAGTAAATGCTCTTGAACCAACACAAATTGGTATCTAATTTAGTGATATTTTCAAACTGTTCTTTAACAATACCTTGCATTTTGCCTTCTTTCTTCTTGCGTTGTGATTCGCGAAAACTGACCTTATCCACCGTATTTTTGGCTCTTCGTATTTCGTCATTACTACTGGTACTTGTGATGTTTTTGATACCAAGCTGAGAGAGGGTTAGCCTAGCGTACTTATCACTGCACACTATTGGCGTGTGTGTTTCTTTAAGCTTCTCTAGAATTTTGTTATCTCTCCATCCCATGAAAAATTTTATCAGAAACCCAGCGGAATGTCAATATAGCCCAATCTCTATTGACTTTTAGCCATAATTTGTGTCATATTATAGCTCATGAGGATTTGCATAATTGGTTCAAGCGGCAGTGGTAAGAGCTATCTTGCAAATGTTTTGGGCAAAGAGTTGGGGTTGCCTGTTGTTCACATGGATATGTATTTTTGGGAGGATGATTGGGACAGAGTTAGCAAGGAGGAAATGTTCAATCGAATTGCCGACGCAATGGGTTCGGGAGATTGGATAGTTGATGGTTCTTATCTAACGCATCAAGAATTGATGGAGTATCGTTTTAGTTTGGCTGATCTGATTATCCATTTAGATATCCCAATGGAAGAGTGCATTGACAATGTAAGGGAGAGACACGGCAACCATTATCTGGGGTTTCCAGATGATTTGCCAGAAACCGATCTAGAGGCTTTGATCGAGCATATAAAGAAATGGCACGAGCGAAAATGGGAGATGCTAGATATTGCTAACGAGCTTGGGGAGCATAAAATAATGAAGTTAGGAAGCAGAGAGGAAGTTAATAATTTCATCAGATCGATTTCTGTTACGCAGGAACTTGATAGGACTTGATGTGATTAAGCATATCTTCCACAATTTTGTCAGGGGTTTGATTTCCGTCAATAACAATAGCACCCTCGGCGATGATGAGGGGCGAAACACTGCGGTTCATGTCCATTAGGTCGCGTCGTTGGATACCGTCTTTGACCTTTTCAATGGTTAGGGTTGGGTCTTGGAGGCGGTCTTGCAGCCATCTACGCTTTGCCCTCTCGTCCGCCGAGGCGTCTAGGTAGAACTTGTATTTTGCATTTGGGAAAACGACGCTGCCTATGTCACGCCCTTCACAAACCAGGTTACCCTCGGCCGCTATGCGTTTTTGGATGCGAGTACTGCACTCGCGAACTTCTGGCAGGAGTGCGACCTTGTAGACATATTTTGATGTCTCGATACTGTGTAGTTGTCCATTGACCTGTTCATCCCCCAAAAAAACAAGGGTCTCACCACCCTCGGCGAGCACCCTCATATCTAGACAGTTTAAACATTTAATTACTTGTTCCTTATCAAAGGGGTCGACACCTGACCGCATCATGTGTACGGAGATTCCTCGGTAGATGTCGCCAGTAGATAAGTTCTTCCATCCCAGTTTCGCCGACAGCAGGCGGGCGATTGTTCCTTTGCCCGATGCCACTGGTCCGTCGATTGCTATTATATTATTACTCATACCAAAGAGCATTCTAGCAGAAAAAAACCCCTTAGCCAAGGGGTTTTTTGTAGTGTTATTCCGTATCCGTAGTTTGAGTTTTGTTGATTACAACGAAGAATGTAAAGTCTTTGCCGTAATAAGTTCCGTTGACCTCGATTGTGCGGGTTACCTCTGGGGCCCCTACAACGAAGTAAGCAGGTGCGTGCATTCCAGTTGCCCATCCGTTAGCATACTCGGCGTAGGTGTGGAAGTGCTCGCCGTTTGTTGTTACTGGTGGGGTCGCGGTGCTGGTCGTACGCAGTGATACCCAGTTACCTGCGGCTGTCTCGCCAGCAGCAGCGGCACGGATTCGCAGAGTTGTCAGGTAGTCAAAGTTTGGGAACATGTTGCGAACATCTACCGCTACTTCGGATGCGTACGAAGCAGTTGTTATAGTGATTGTGTTTGTAGCACTGTTAACCGTTACCGCACCTTCGGCTTGTGTACCGAAGTGACCACGGGTTGATGCGGTGTGCCCTGTTTGAGCCGCTGAGCCCAACCTGTAGAAGGCACCACTTGGTGACCGCTGTTCACGGAATTTGACTTTGTCAAGGTTCATCGCCCAGGAATCACCATTCCCTCCACACCCTACTAGCATTACTGCCGCCAATACCGCCACTAATGCAACAGACATGGCTTGAATAGCAAATTTCCTCATTGCTACCTCCTTCATTAAGATAGAGATAGTTTGTGCGGGAAATTATTTTTTATACCTGTTCAGTCATAATAGGCGGGCTTGGCCCCTTGCTTGATTTTGCCTTTTTTCCTGAGCCACAGGGCAAGACCGAATAACCCAATTGAGAGGACCGCAAGTCCAAGGGTTGTAATAATCAGCGGCACAAAGTTGAACGAACCCCCGACCCAGAAATCATTAAGATACATCGTAATCCAATAAAGCGGGAGTCCCATGCTGATATGACGAACGCCGTCAGGCAGATTGTCTGGCTGGACACCCATCATCCCACCCAGAATCATAAGCAGAAAATAAAGTGTCATAGTAGTCCCCATTACTTTTCCAACCTGTCCGAATATAGTTGCGATTGCGTGACCCAAGACAAAGACAATAGCAGAAAATATATAATAGAAACCCAAGAATGTAAATACGGCACCGACACTTGGTGCATTAACCTGTAGTGCCAGGGATACGACAATAGTGTATATCGCCAAGGATATGGTCAAGAAGAATAGGTTTGCCAACATTTTACTGACAAGCAAACTCCGTTCGCTGTGCCCGAAGAGTTTGAACCGCAGTGCGGCCCCTGATTCGAGCTCGCTGGCATAATTGACCGCGTGACCTATGAGTAAAATAGCCAGTGGAATAGTAAGTGCAAATTGAATGAACAATTGTGTGTGAAGTGCGGAAGTATCCGTAACCTCGCCACCAAATGCAAAAGAGAACAATAAAACCATACCGATAGGAAATATGAAGCCGAAAATTATTGTTATAACACTGCTTGTCAGATTTACTATCTCGTACTTGAAAAGTTTCCAACTCATGACACCTCCTTAATTGCATTAACAAACAGAATCTCGATGTCTTTGTCGCTTCGTTTGTAGTTAATGCCCTCCTTGATTAAAACCTCTGTCAACTTTGTTTCGTCCGATTTTGAATTAGCAGGAAGAGCAATTAGGTGAGACGGTGCCCCTATACGCTTGAAGATCTTTGTTATCTTGTCATTTCTTTCATTATTTTCGATAACATAAATTACCGAGCCACAAAGTTTTTTGAAGAGCTCGTCCACATCGCCAAATGCGATGACCCTTCCATTATCAATTATAAGTAGCTTGTTCACAAACTTTTCCAGTTCGTCGTAGTAATGGGACACAATACAAACCGTTCCATCTTTTTCGCGGTACCACTGCTGTATCTTTGACACCAGCTTGACCCTGCTTTCAAAATCAAGACCACTTGTAACTTCGTCAAAAAATGTCAGGGGCTTGTTTTGCATGAGAACCAGTATGATAGTCAGCTTCTGTTTCTGACCGCCAGACAGTTGGGCGAATCTCTTTTTCAAGCAAGGTTCAAAGTCGAAAAAACGAATTATATCAAGAAGCTTTTCATTCTTGGAGATTGTCGTATTGAAAATTGCCTCAATGATCAGCTTTACCGGCATTCGCCCGATGTACTGGTTGTCTTGCAAATGTATTGCTATGTCGCATTTTTTAAGCTGGGTGTTGATTTTCCCCGTATAATTCACAAGACCGCAAATTGACTTTGCGAATGTTGTCTTGCCTGCACCGTTGCTGCCTATGATGCCGATTTTGTCTCCAGGTTGAATATCAATTTTTTCGGTTATATTCAGGGCCACATGATTGCCATAAGCGACACGCAGGGTTTCAATTGATAAAAGAGCCATGGCACATTATACATTACAGATTGTTTTACTACAATGAGATTGTGCTTCTCTTGAGGACTTCAATTGCGTCTGGATCGGTGAGGTCGTATTTGAGAGGAGTGATTGTAATGTAGCCTTTTTTTAGCCAGTAGATATCGCCGTGTTGCTCGAGAATTGATAGTGGGTAGTTTTGTGAAGGGTTGTCCATCCAATAGAATGTCTTGCCGAATGGATTAACTTCGGGTGTGTAGGTACTTTGAACCATATTAGTGGTCATGTGTGTCCATTGGATTCGGCGAGCAGAATGGACTCGGGGAAAGTTAATATTTAGGGTTGTGTCAGGCTGGATTCTGTCCGTTAGGTATTTAAGATTACGATTAACGGTTCGGGCAATTGATAGGTACTCTGCCTCGTCATGGCGATTCTTGATATCGGCACTGATAGCGATACTTGGGATACCATTGATAGTTCCGCGAATTGCAGCACCTGTCACACCACTGGAATACATTGTCTCACCTCTATTGTGATATGGATCTATACCACTGATTATCAAGTCAGGCTTGCTCTTTAGAATCTTGTCCAGTGCCAAGCCTACACAGTCGCAAGGCGAGCCGTCGACCGAGAAAATCTTTACCTTTCGAAGGGCGTTGTATTTGTCACTTCTAAGAGGACGAGATGCGGTGATGGAGCCCCCTACCCTGTCTTTTTTTCGCAAAGGGGCAACAATATTAACCCTGTGTGTCGTGGACAGGATTTTGGCGAGGGCTATGATTCCCTTGTCAAAGCAACCTCTTTCATTAACCAATAGAATTCTTAATGATTTCACGATAGACCTCCTATTGTTGAATTATAGTTTAGCGGAGTAATGCTGACGAAACCTTCTTCGTAGCTGGCACGATCACACATTGGGTGCTTGCAGCTCTCGCCCCTTGCAAACCGTGTCCAGTAATATGGCCGCCCGTCTGGTGCGGTGTGTGCGTCATATTCGACCAACTTGCCTACCTTGCCGAGGCGAGTGTATCTTATTCCTTTGAGGTCTTTGTAATTTTTAGAACGCGGAACATTGATGTTCAAGAATGTATATGGAGGAAGGTTAATATTGGCGAACTCCTCTAGATTTGTTTCCAAAAGTTTGATTACATGTTTCAGGTGAGCTTCGGTGTTTCCGCCAGGGTTAAATTCGGTTGCTATGGTAATTGCTGGGACCCCAAAGAAAGTTGCCTCCATTGCCATTCCTACATTTGAAGAACTGTATACATCTGGCCCTAGGTTTGTACCGTTACTGATACCACAGATTACCAGGTCTGGTAGGTCGTGTTTCATAATCTCGCCCAGCATGATACTGACGGCATCTGCGGGGCGAGAGTAGAATTCGTGCACTATAATGCCGCTGAATCCATCCAGCTTGGTTGTTTTGCCACGCATGGCATCCCTGTAGGGAAATCGTTCCATTCGTGACGCATTGCCCGAAGTTGTGAACGCCAATGCTTGATGACCACTGTCCCTTGCCATCGATGCAATTGTTACTTTGTGGTTTTTATTCAATGCAGTTGCCAGCAAAGAAACTTCCAAGCGACTTATGTTCCCCGAAGTCGCGATTAATATGTTCATGTTCTCATGTTAGGATACTTTTGCCTGACTTGTCAAATGGAATAAGGAGACAATATTATCATGCTTGATGTTTTTAACAATTGTCCAACACGCAACCTTGTCTTGGGTCTTTGTGTTTGCATTGCGAACAAATAAGCTCAGCATCCTCTGCGGCCATGATCTCGCCCTTAGACCTACTGTAAACAGGGATAAATCCTCCTTTTGAAGGCAGAAGATAGTGAGAGCCCTTCTTGATAACTGTACGCTTTTTGAAATCGTCTTGCTTTTGACAGCATAGTGTACGCCTGACAAAATAATCCCCTACCATGCTTAGTAATTTTTTCACGGGATATTATACTAGAAGTATACTAAAGATGTCAATACCTGGCGGTTATTCACATTCGCTTTAATCTATCTAAATCGCATCCTAGTCTTGGGTCTTTGTGCTCGCACTCCATGCAGGTCGTTCGTCTTACCTCGCTTACATGAACATTATCTATTGTGAATGTTCCATTTTCACCAACCACTCTGTTATAATACTCGTCTTCTTTTTTTCCACACAGGTAATCTCTGTGAAAGAAATCTACTACTTTCTTTAATAATTTCATAAGTGATTATATCACGAAACCCTTTAGGAAGTCAATATTGGTACTTGACAAATAAGAATCATGTATGATTTACTTGTTGCATGAAAGAACAATTATCGGAAATTGAATTGCAAGAGTATCTGTCTAAAATGGGAAAAACCTATAATCAGTCTGAAATCGAAATAAAGGAGTATTTGTCGGAAACGGAAAATCAAGAGTTGCTTGAACTGGAAAAGGCTCTTTATGAAACAAGCCCGTTAAGAGATGGAGATTACGATCGGGTCGCCCATGAGAATGCTTGGTCTGCTTTCTCTGGTTTTACAGATAAGATGAGAAAAGTAGTAATGTGGAGGAAAGGAGAAAATACAAAAAGAGCCAGGATAATTAGGCCAAGCCATGCAGGATTGAGTTATGATGTCCACGGGTGGAGTGGTGACAATCCACCGCATTTCGGATTGGATACATTGGTTGATGACATGGACATAGACAAGATAAATTTTACAAAACAGCACGCAATCGATATCCGTTATGCAATTGCAGAATGGAAAGAGGCCAACCCAGAAAAGTAGTTAGTCACCAGACAAAGATTCACGGTGAACTTCTGAACCGTCGAAATTGACTGTTACATGTTCGTCAGTAATAGTGATTTTAAATAGGCTTTCCTCGCCCGAGCGGATTGGGTAGAAGAAGTCGTTAGCGACCATTACTTGTTTTTCGCCATCGACTTGAACTTGTTCGCGGTCAAGGACTTTGAACATATAGAATTCCTCCAGTGCCGATTCCATTAGATGTTCGGACTCAGGGAACATAGGGCCACAGTTCAGTACAACGCAAATTACGGTCATACTGTTCTCATGCATAGCTCCGACAAAGCATCTTCCAGCTTTTGATGTGAAACCCGTCTTGATGCCGACAATATCTGGATTGGAGCGCAATAATCGGTTTTTATTTTGAATCGGGCGTGGATGATCGGGGCCACTGATTCGTGCCTCCTTTGTTGCAACGATTTCACGGAAAGTTTCGTTTCGCATTGCATAAGCACTTATCAGTCCTAAATCGCGTGCAGTTGTCAAGTGCCCCGTTTCGTCAAGTCCATGCGGATTCATGAAGTTCGAATTTGTTGCCCCCGCTTTCCTTGCCGTCTCGTTCATCAGATCGGCGAATGCTTCGATGCTGCCGGATATGTGAATTGCAAGTGCCACCGAGCAGTCGTTACCACTGCGAAGCATCAGACCAAGTAACAAGTCGCGAACCGTCATTGCCTCGCCTTTTTGCAAATAAATGCTTGTCCCCTCGATCCCAATTGCCTTATCGGATATCTTGACAAGGGTATCCAGGCTATCAGTATTTTCTATAGCAGTTATTGCAGTTAGTATCTTTGTTGTCGACGCCATCGGCAATTGCTGGTCAGCGTTGTGCTCGCACAATACTCTGCCTGTGGATGCTTCAAGGGTTATCATTGCCTTTGCCGATGTCAGTGCATGTGCCCTAACCTTTACCTTAGGTTGATTAGCGGACATTGCCGTTCCGTAAACCGCACCCAAAATCATCAGACACGCAACCACAAAGACGGTGGCTGCGATAAATACTTTCTTTGCACGACGAACGGTCCTGGCTCTTACCTTCATAGGGCTATGTTGTGCAAGAGGTCTGAGAATAATTCAGACTTGTGAAATTCTTGCCTTGCCTCGGACAAAGATACCGGCAGCACAGCATCATCAATAGGCGGCGGGGGAAGCTTTTTGCTTATACCATCCATCCCAGCCCTAACTATTGCCGCAACGCCCACATATGGATTCATCGTGTTATCTGGAGTACGGATCTCTAGGCGAGTTGAATTGCCACAAGAAAGAGGTATCCGAATCATGGAAGTTCGATCATAATTTCCCCAAGTAATAGTAGAAGGAGCCTCATAGCCCATTACAAGCCGTCTGTACGATCCCTCGGTTGGGTTTGTTATGAAACTAAGAGCCTGGGCATGTGTTAAAACACCGGCCATGAAATGCTTGGCGGTGTCGGACAAGTCAGCAACTCCTGCGAAAATATTTTTGCCATTTTCCCATAGAGAAATATTTGTGTGAAGTCCGCTGCCATTTACACCATCGAATGGCTTTGGGTCAAATATGGCAGTCAGTCCGTATCGTGTTGCGACCGACTCTATAACCAATTTTGCTAAGACCAAATTATCACACGAGCGGACGGCATCGTCATGTCTAAAGGTAATTTCGTGCTGCGAAGGGGCTCTCTCGTGGTGTGCCGTAAGCGGCGTGATACCAACGCCCTCCAATTCAGTCATTATCTCTCGCCTGATTTCCCAACCAACAATATCCGCATAAGTTTTGTTATCCAATGACCCAGATTCATCCAACAAGAAGAACTCCAGCTCGAATCCTATGCTAACCTTCCTTCCACCCAGCTCTTTTTTCAGAATTGAGCGAGGTCAAACTCCTTCAATCTCACAAAAGATTGTCGGAATCGCCCCGTGCCTATATGAACTTAAATCAAGAATTAATGCCAAGTCTGAATTGTGGACAGCAGTTGCAGAAAAAACACTTGCCCCATCAATAGTGACCTTGCCATCAAGAGCATCCACTAAAATGTGGTATGTTATCTCAACTGATTTGGGGATACCCCCTGTCGCATACGAACATCAGCCTGATAAATCGAATGTTCTCCCTCTTAATCTTTTTCAAGATTTTCTTCTTTGTCATTTTTTTCTCCTTTTAAATCTTCTATTAATTTAAGATATGCTAATATCTCGATATCTGCCGAACATGCTGTACCAGCAAATATTCGCCGCTTGATTGCGGTCCTGATTATACAGTTCATTTTCACCTCCTTTTAATTCAAAATCAAAAACACCTAGGTTATACCTAGGTGTTCAAAAACAAAGTTTTCTTCCCTTGAACCCTAGGCACTAAAAACAGTGCATAGGATCCCCTATACACTTGTTTAATTTTCCTGCTGGTTCAAGGTTTTGAAGCTCATACTATATTATACCAAACACATTTTGTAATGTCAACTCATATAGAAACGCATGTCATTTTTTCAAGCAAATGTGCGGGACAGACCAGGGCCAATCAGAGGTGATGCATGTGTAGGTCTATGCCATCGTGTGGCGGTGTCGGCAAAACGGATTTTGGATTCGGCCCTGTGCAAAGACAATATGGAGAATACTACCTTGCTTCTGGAGAATGTCCCGCGTGAGGTTGTGCCCGTAACCTTTGTCGAAGCGGTTTCAACCACACCAACACCACTGGTTAGCAACCTGCAAGTCACTAGGGTTCGTGAGAGACCGAATTTTGCACGAGTCCAGTGTCGATTGAATATACCCTTGAGTGTAGAATTTATAGATGATGTTGGGGTCCGACACACGGTGTCAAGTAGTTGTACCGCTAATTATGATATTATCCTATTTGTTCCTAGGGAGAGTATCTTTCCATTTGAAATTCTTGCCCAGTGCGGCGTGCAATCAACAGTAGGTACCGTTGACGCGGTATCTCTGACCGCAAATGCGACAATTTGCGTAACAACCAGTTTGAAAGTAATTGCAGAGACCGACTTGATGATACCTGCGTATGGGTTTGCACCTACTCCGCCTGCAATAAGTTTCAGCGAGGATGCATGTAGAGATTTTTTTGAGTTGCCCTTGTTTCCTACCAGTAACAATAGACGAAGATAATTCATATCTAATCTCAACGAAAAAGGAGGCGTAATGCTTAAAGGTAATGAAATGTTAGTCCCAGCCTTGTTGGGTCTGGGATTGTATGCCAATAACACCGAGATGAATTTGGCTAATAATACCAGTATTTTGTTGATGCTTTTCCTCTTGCTTAAAGGCCAAGGAGAAGAGCATCACTCTGAAGATCATATAGGTCTTCGTGGAGGACGAGGTGGCCATAGCTCCGTTCGTGCGGTCAGAACCATTTATGGTGACATTGTGTATGTTCCAGACTATAACTACCCCACAACACTTCCATCGTATCCGTCATACCCATCATCACCTGGGTTCAATCCATGCAACCCATGCAATCCATGCTGTAACCCTTGTGCTGCGATAGATGGGCGTGGACGATTCGGCAGGACCGATGGATTCGGATGTGCATGTTGCTGTGATCCGTGCGGACATCATCACCACGAGCGGCGACGACATGATGAACACAGAGAAGAAAAAAGAAGACGACATCGTGAGATTGAGGAGAAATTAGAGAGAATTGAACGCTGTGCGTGCCATAGGCACCACCACAGGGAGAGAGACCTTATATGATTACATAGGCGGTTCTGGTGGTGGGTATACATCTGGATTTTGTATTGCTATCTCTGCCTGTTTGCCCTGACGGATTATTGAATATAGGTTTTTCGTAAATGCATCCCTGCTTAACCCTTCAATAGAATCTCTATTGGAACTTTCGTTAGCTTTGACAATTTTATCAAGCTTTTCGAAAAGATTTTGATATTGGGCACGAACCTCTGGAACTGACGCCCCTGGCAAGTTACCCATGAAGCTCGCCTGCTTAATCAACCCAGTACTCGGATCCGTAGCCACCATATTTCTTTGGATTAAATCTACAATGTGCTTAAATTCTATAGCACTCTCCATTTTCGCTTTTTCTGCAAGACCTTTAAATGTCTCTACATCCTCCGAACTATCCAGTACTCTGCGGCGAAGTCCTGCAGCTTGATTTACCTGGTTTTCCATCTCCTCGACCCCTTCCTGGTTATTTACCATTTTCAACTCGGTTATGTCTAAAACCTTACGAATCATATCAAGCTCAATGACACTAGCATAGTCATTCCTCTCTTTTACTTCTGCCTGTTTTTCTTTTACTGCTGCTTGCCTTGGCATGTCCGCCTCTATCTCCTCAGCAAGGATGTCATTAAGGGCTATCTCTGATTCCGTGAAATTAAAACCTCCTCTATTTTTTGTTTTTTCTTCGAATTCTCGTTCAACCTTATCCTTGATTTCTTCATATATTTCATCTTGCTGTTCTTTAGGAAGTGTTCTATACCCCTTATATCTTTCCGTAATCCTATCTTCTATTTCTTTCTCTATAGCATTATCACGCATAACCTCCCTTTTGACTCCAGCGTATATTGCTCTTTTCTCTTTTTTACTTTTTTCATCTACAATTTTTTTCTTCCAAAAGCTATCAGGAAGATTAGCCCTTATTTGATCATCAAGTTCCAAGGCTGCTTTTTGCTTCTCCGAAAATCCCGCAGATTGGAGTGCCCAGATATCTAGAAGACCCTTTAGCAAGCCCCAGGACTTCTTTATATTCTCGTTTCTAAAAGGAAATACAGTAGAAAAGGAAGTGTTTAACTCTGCACTCTGCTCCTTTTTCCTTTCAGTTAACTTGGTTGGGATGTTTATTCCAGCTTCCTCTAAATGTTTCCTTGTCTTGGAGAAGAAGTCAGCAGTATCCAACATCTTGAACTCTTGCCCATCTTCGTGTTGATAGTGATTAGCCAAAACAACGGCTGCTGAACCAAAACTGGCGACACTTGCCACCTTGTCTTGAAAGTCAACGGCAAAAGTTTCAAAAGGATCGTTTGGCTCGAGTGTCGTTTCGGTCCTCATTCTCTCGAGGGTTCCTTTGACCGCAGCACCTTGTATTTCTCCGCTTGAGCTCTGGACAACCTTTTTGAGAGATTCGAGACGCTGGGTTTCATTCTTGCCGAATTTGCCGTATCTTCTCGCCGCTTCAATTGCGTTCGCAAGTTTATCAAGGACAACATTTTTGGAGTCCTCGGGCTGTATGTCATTTAGAAGGCTTTGTTCAATCTGGGAAATACTGGCTTTTGCATCCCCAAGCAGGGGCTGGGCACTGCCTTTGACCCTTGCATAAATCTTTTGGAGGACTGTATTGTAGCGACCAAAGGCATCAGTGGACTTTTCGGTTCCTCCAAGTGCCATGACTGTATTATCCCCTTCGGGTCCCGCACCTAGACTGCCCTTTATCTGGCCTTCCCCCGCCAAAATCACAGCCTCCTGCACAAGAGACTTCATCTCCCCATCATTGGATAGATTAGTAATCAACCCATGAGATGGATCAAGGCCCAGCATTTGTGCGATGGAACTTATAATCGTTTCGGAACCTTCCTTAGCCTTTTTACGGCATAGTTCAATGTTGGCCTTTTGCTCGTCACTTAGGCCCTCGGGAAGTGCATTGCTTGTTAAAATTTCTTGAACTTGGCCCAAGATATCCTCGCCAAGTTCCTGCTCGACAGCTTCACCATATTGACGAAACATGTTCTCCATAATTTTTCTGAGGTAGGGTCTATCTTCAGCAATGCTTGTGATTACATCGTTCATCTCGGCCATTTCTGCGGAGTAATCCTGGCCAGCCTCTTTTTTCTCATCTGCCTGCTTGGAAAGCTCTGCTACTTTATCCCATGTTTTATCAAGTTCTTTTCTTACTCCTCTCATGGCAAGGATAATTTGTCCTTTGGTATACCTTTTTGCTTTCCGTTCAACCCACACACCGTGATCATCACCGAACTGAGATTCCTTTTCGAATTTCAGTTTCCGCATATCATCGTCAAAACCCATACCTGCCATTGCTCCGCCTACCATTGCGTCTATGGTATCACTGTAAGTATCGGCGGTTCTTTCTAGATCATCTTGATCCATCCCGTTAACTTGCTCCGCAAGAAATATGTCTAATTGTTCTTCACTAAAATCCATTTAAAACCTCCAGACTAATTTTACAATTAAATTATCTACTTGTCAAACGCAGGATTATTTGGTATAATTAGGGCATGAGCAAAAAAGGTTTGACAACGAGAGAGGAGCGTCAACTGCAAAGGCTTGTCTTTAGACATATATCCCCTCTTACAGTAGTGCCTATGAGAAGCAGCAAGACCCAGAGGATGCTGCGACTCTTCAGTAAAAAGGAGGCTGCTCTTGCCTATCTTAAAGGTCAAATTGACATGGCCGGCCCTGGCTGGCAGAGGAATGCACTTATCGCCCTCTATGAGAAAGCAGTAACCTTTCAAAGAGATTCCCGAGTTGGTGAACGAGAGGCGAAGCAAATACAGCTTGATGCAGACATTCTTGACGAGCAGACCCTTAACCCAGGCCGCCAGCTCTTGGCGGTAGAGAAGGCCGACCACGAAGTTGAGTTGCAGGATATTGAGTCACAGAAGAATATAGATATAAATAGGATTAAAACCAATGAGAGGGTTACAACCCTAAATGATACATTAACCGCAGAAGGATTCACGCCTGGGGAGATACGGTATATTGAAGGGCAAGTGAGAGGTATTACAATTAGGGAAGAATTTAGCAAGGCCCTGAAGCAAGCAATTCATATGGTTCGCAACAGACCAGCGGACCAAGCACTTGACCACACCTTTGCCGCAGTCGAAAGAACAGAAGAAACAAATATAAGGTTACATAAGCAAGGCGAAGAGGTAGGTAGCACGGCACACAGAGTAGCGATGCAACCGATGGAAGCAACAGTAAAAGACTTTAAGCGTGATCAGGACTGGAAAGACTTTGTACTGGGTGTTGATAAATTCAAGAGGATGGCAAATGCAAAGAGGTGGGATGATAAAAATAGACTGGACAACATTATATATAAACTTGAGCAAGTAAAATCAATTGAATCAAACGAAATGATAAAAATCGCAGCGGGGTTAGGCCTTACTCCAATTGCACTGTATAACTTGATTAAAGATGGAAAGTTTAACGCTGTACTTGAAAGAATGGATGTAAAAGAAGTACTTGCAAGTGCGATAGCCGGTTTAGGCCCAGATATTGATAAAGTGAGTTAAACAAGGAGGAATAATATGCCGCTAAGTATAGATGAACTTGAAGCACTGCAACAACTTGGAGACCCCAGGGGAACCCTACCGACTGAATGTCAAAATTTACCGACTGACGCGATGGTAACTTTGCTGGAGAATTTCCGTAATTCTGGTGGAGCTCCAGTTAACTTTACCGCAATGGGCAGGGGCTTTACAATGGATCCAAATATGGCCGCAATTATGGCAAAGCAAGTTTCAAAAAGTGCTTATGCACAAGCTCAGGCCCAAATCGCCGCTATTAGATTAGATGCGGCTCAAAATTTGGGATTATCGAAAGAGCCGATTAAAAGGCCCAAGAAAGTTAATACTCGCTCGGAAAATCCTTTTAGTCAGGATATAGAACGAAGTCAGGTTTAACCCTCTACTAGCACCCTCACCAGATCCTCCGTTCCAGAAGGCCTTATTACTATTCGTGTATCGGTGTTTAGTTCGTTAAGTTCACGCAGGAAAATTTTGAAACTGTCTGTCCGCAGAAAGGCTTTCATGGATTGTGTTGCATCGAAGTTTTTTGTGATGGAAGGTGCAAGAGGAACCTCGGGGAATTCAGATATTTCTGAGAGCATTTGCAGAACAAGAAGTGCAGTCATTAGACCGTCTCCCGCATGATATAGATGCGGAGTTATAACATGGCCAGATTCCTCGCCTCCCAAGGACAGGTCGTATGCCTCCAGGGCTTCACAAACATTTTTATCCCCTACGGGAACGCGTAGCACAGATATGCCCTGATCCCTTAACCATTTTTCCGTGCCGCTGTTAAACAGAATTGTTCCGACGATCTGACTGTCGTTCAGCATGTTTTTTTGCTTTAACCATACCGCTAATGATGCCAGCAACTGGTCTCCGTGTATACCTACAACAGAGCATCTATCACCATCCCCATCAAAAACAAATCCAACATCGAATTCTTTCATCTCTTGTGGACTGGTATTTATCACCCCTTCCGTATTGTAAAGAGTAAAGTTTAGTTTCAAGCGAGTCAGAACCTCGCGTGCAACTTTAACAGAACTGCCATTTACGCAGTTAATTGCTATTCGCAGGGGCAAACCCCGCAAGCCGCTGAAGGACTCTACCAAGAAATCAATCCAGAGATTTAACATTCCAACCTCCTTTCAATCTTGCGAATCTCTTCGTCTCGTAATTTTCTACCATGTTCACAGAAGAGCTTTATTCCATTCCATGGTTCTGGATTGTGCGATGCGGTTATTACAACGCCCAAAGTCGCTTCGGTCCTTGAGGTGATGTACGATAATGCCGTTGTTGGAACGACTCCAAGGGATTTGACCTCTATTCCATGATTAGTTAGAACTTGGATAAAGATATCCTCTATCCATTCTCCCGAGAGTCTTGTATCACGCCCTATAAGGACCAAGCCCTTACCAGCATATGTAGCTATTGCGGTGGCTAGGCTGGTGACAAACTTCTTGTTTAAAAGCTGGTCTTCCCCTACCCTGCCACGCAGGCCGTCTGTCCCGAAATATTTTGCCATACCTCATTATATGAAGGCATGTCACTTTGCGTTTTTGACATGGTGAATCGCATTTAATGCGGCAATCGTGCCATCAGATGCTGCGGTTGTAATTTGACGAATGGTCTTAGAGTTGATGTCACCTGCGGAATAAACGCCGCTGAGACTGGTCTGCATGCTTGCATCTACCTTGATATAGCCCCAGTTATCGAATTCAATTTGACCAGTGAACAGTTCCGTAGTTGGAACACGGCCTATAGCGACAAATACGGCATCGGCAGACAGTTCGGTCAGAGCATCAGGTACGGGCTCGAAATCCTTGCCGACTTTCTGAATAGTAATTATCGGGAAGTTTACAGATTTAACTATGTGGTTGTGGTGGACAGCTGTTAGATTTTTAAGAACCTTTAGTTGTTTTAGGTTAGCTTCCTCGGCGTTAAAATCAGGTGTGATATTGACGATTGTGACACTCTTTGCCATCGTTGAAAGGTAGAGGACTTCTTCGACCGCGGAGTTCCCACCGCCAACAACGATGATATCTTTATCACGATACATTGCCCCATCACAAATGCCACAGAAATGAACTCCCCTATTGATTGATTCTTCCTCCCCTTCGCATCCCAGTTTTCGTGGTTTGGCACCCGTTGCAATAATGATAGCCTTGGCCTGATACTGCTCTTCTTCTGTTTGGATGGTTTTACTTTTCAGGTCTACACTGGTGATATTTTCATAGGAAATCTCGACCCCTGCTGTTTCGGCATGTGCGGACATTTGCATCGCCAGTTCAGGGCCTGTAATTTTTTCAAAGCCAGTATAGTTTTCAATCTCGCCTGTTGATACCATTTGACCACCACAAAACTCGCGTTCGATTAGTAGGGTTTTCGCCCCGCCACGAACGGCATAAATTCCCGCCGTCAGACCCGCAGGGCCCCCACCAATCACTATAACATCAAATTTTTTCATGCCTAGAGCATAGCATTCTAGACCAACAAAGTCCAATAGAAATAACCGAGAGATTTAATTGACATATCTATTATAAGAACTATACACTTAAATTAATGAGAAGATTTATTTCGGCAGTAGGCTTGGGGCTTGCTACTGGTGATACTATTCCGATTGAATAGTATTGATCCTTAGGAAAAAAGGAGGTAAACCATGATGAGAAAAGTGGTAGTAATATTTTTATCATTAGGTGAGATTTCTTAAAAAGAAGGAGGAAAAATGAAGTTAAAACGAATTATTAAAACCATTGCGATTCCTATCATTGTAGCTTTGGTGTTAATAGCACTGCCTATCACAATGGTAGGATGTGGTAAAGATTATCCTAATGGAGGTGGAGGGGTGCAATTTTATGACGATAGGGTTATTATAGTAGTCCACGAAGACTATAGACCAGGAAGCTTCACAAGTGAGGATTTTTTACCTATTAAAGTATCAGAGATAATTTGGCTTATGCCTGGATTTATAGCTCGCCTTATGTTAGAGGAATCAAGCGAAGAAAATGCTCTAGAAACAGTTGAGGTCTTAATACAGCTGCCATTCGTGTACTCAGCTGAAAGGGTAATAAGTAATATTTCAGCAGAACCCGGTTAAAAGGAGAGGGATATGAAGTCAAAACAAATAATTAAAATAATTTCAATTTCATGTATGGCGATTCTGGCATCATTAGTCCTTGTCGGTTATGGTTTTGCTACCCCACCATCAAGTGGGGTTTGGCATGAATTAGTGCGTGAAGCTGAGAATATTTTTTCTTTAGATCATGACCTTCGGTCGCTGGGGCGAGGGGATGTATTAGTTTGTGAAGTTGATTGGGAAAACTTTGCTGGGAGAATTGATGATTATTATATCACCGTAACTCTAAGACGCAGTCACAGCCTAGTGAATCAGTCTTTTAGTGCCAGTGATTTTGTCGTGCAGTATGAGGGAGGAAGATCATCATTCTTTGAATCGGTTGAAAGTTTAAACAATTCATCAAACCGACCACAGCGAATCCATAGTGAGGGAGATAAAGGCTTTAACCAAATTATTCGACTAAGACTTTCGGAAGGTGGCAGAGAAAATGTCCTCCATGCGATTAACGAGCTGAATCAATTAAACAAAGTCTTGGCTGCTGAGCCAGTGATGCTAGGCGTATACGCAATTTCAGATACTGTTGAGGACGAGTTGCTCTCACCTAATTTAATTTTGCCACCTGGGCCTCGCCCACCCCATCTATTCCCAGATCTTCCTACAACTCCTAATGACCCCCTGTTCAATAGGCAATGGGGTCTATCCAGAATTAACATAGCAGATGCCTGGAGAATAACCCGTGGCAGTCGAAATGTACGAGTCGGAATTATGGAAGGTGGTGTGCAGGATCACCCAGATCTTAATGCAAATTTGTTGCGACTGAGGGGAAGCTATACCGCTACTTCAGTACACGGAACGCAAGTTGCGGGTGTGGTTGGGGCGGTTCAAAACAATAACGAAGGAATTGCTGGCGTAGGTAATGTATCACTTGTGCCTTTAAGCTGGGATGAAACTAACAGAGGCTTTGCCAATACAATACAATTTGCCATAGACAATAATATTTGGATTATCAATGCAAGTTTCAGGTGGGTCCTTAGGGATGAAAGAGGAAATATAATTGGGAATGCTCCGCCAACAGTTGCCCAAGCAGCTGCTATCGATGAATTTATAAGACTCGGTGGCGTCTTTATAGCATCCGCGGGAAATCAAGGTGATAATATAGCCGTTAATCCCCAGTTTCCCGCCGCATACCCAGGTGTAATCGCGGTAGGTGCATCAAACCGAAATGACAATAGGTCGATTTTTAATCCTTCGCAACCATCGTCAAGTTCATCCAATTTCGGTATTGGCCCTAATGGAAAAGCCGTAGATTTATTTGCACCTGGAAGTGAAATTTTAACAACAACTGAAAGGTTCAGGTCGGGAATTTGGCCATTTCAAAGCTGGAATTATTATCGTGAGGTTCAAGGTACCTCATTCGCAGCACCAATGGTCGCAGGAGTAGCCGCCCTAATGAGAACAGTAAACCCATGTTTGTCTTCAGCCCAAATCACCCAAATCCTCAGAAATACTGTTGACCATGCAGTAAGTCTTTCTACGCTTTCGATATCAGGCGGACGCCTTAATGCTTATCGTGCTGTTCGTACCGCAATGGAAACCATCACCACTGCCCAGCAGCTGGACACCATTGTCCGAGCCAACCCGTACGGGAATTTCAGACTAGTCAACAGTATCGACCTGCGTGATTTGGGCAGGGACTGGACACCGATTCCAATGTTTCGCGGGACTTTTGACGGGGGTTGGCACCATATCCGCGGACTGAGGATTATAAACCCAACCATCCCAAACAGTACAACACGATTCGGACTGTTTGAGCGTAACTATGGCACAATCCGCAACTTCCGTATGACCGCAGTCGACATCAGAATTGATAATCGCAACGAGAGCCACTTGGTAAATATTGGGGCAATCGCGGGACTAAATGGTGGTCAAGGTCGAATCGAGAATGTCTGGGTCACAGGGGTTCTGCGAAGTTATCGCAGGAACTCATCCCTTGGCGGTGTTGTAGGCGATAATCACGGCAGAATACACGGCAGCAGATTCACCCACTATGTATCTAGGGCGGCTATTTATGGTCATGGTGACATGGGTGGTGTTGCAGGGCGCTCATTTAATGGAGCTCAAATTCATAATTCACGAGTATACCGTGCAGGGGTCAATCACGCCCATGCCTCGAGTAATCGAGCAATAGGAGGCTTGGTTGGATACAGTCGTGGAACATGTCTGGTTGGGAATTTCCTATCCCACACAACGATTGCGTATGTTGGACCAGCAACATTATGCAATAAAGCCCCAATGATTGGAATGAAAGTAGGATTCTTCAATGGCTCTCTCATTAACATGGCGACCAGCGACCACGATCCAAACACAATGCTTTTGAACAGTGGAAACTTGCAAGGTCAGCAACTTAGAAACTTTGGACAGACTCCTGGCAATGGGGCGGAAGTTGGGCCGGGCGGTAATATTGACAAAGTCCACAGTTTTAATGTATAATTCATGATGGAAAATAATGGAACACCTCTGGTACCTTACATATATAAGGGTAATGATGGCAAGCTGTATAACGAAAATGGACCTATCAGTTCGAACGATCAGGCGGGGACTGTTGAGCTGCTGCGACAGGCAACCGAGGGGCTGAACCCTGACCAGATTTTGGAGATTATGGCAAAATACGGCTTTGGACCAAGCCTTATTGACGAGTTCAAACAACAACAACACCCCTCGCCTCTGCACCAGGACAAGAGTCTTTATAAATTACATAAATATACGCCAAAGAAATGTCTGACAAAAGATGGCAAGTATGTCAAGAGTAGGGCTGAAGGCAGTTTCTCGAATCTTAGGCATGCGGTTAAAGCAGAAATATTAAAAGAACTGGGCAGCGGGAAGAGTGCAACACTTGGCCTTGATGTGGACCCGAGATATGGTTCAACCATAACATCATTTTACGAGAGCAAAATCTCACAGAATTGGAATAATTGTATTTCGGTCCAGCATATCGAAAAACTGACCGAATCCCCTACCTTCAAACCCAAAGTTGAACAGTCCCTGATTGACCAACGGTTGGCGAAAGTCCTGATAGGTGATGATTGGGATAACTTTGGTATTGTTTTATCCCCTAGTACTGGGATTGCCTATATTAATCAAATCGATGCATATATAGGCGAACGACGCTATCCCGAAGATATATTCCTTGCCACATTCCTCAACACAATTGCCCCACAAATTATTCAGGATTATTCAAATACATACGAAGACTTTATGGAAAAAATGCATACCGTGAAAGACAAGTTAAAAACCTTAACGAACATTACACATGTATACGAAGACGCTAAAAAATTAGGGGCAAAGCACTTTGCAGCCAGCGGCATGGATGAGAAATCTATTGTAGATCTCAGCAAATTAATTCATGACACCACCCTGGAACGCATGAAGTTGATTGAAAAAGGTTACGATGGCAAGCAACAATAATTGGACAAGAAATTTTGCACATGCTAAGATAGGTTTGTCATGTTTTGGGAGATTTTGTATTCGGTTTTATTCCTGCTGACAGGTGTTGGCGTGTTCCTTGTTGGAATTGTCAAGTTCTCTAATATCTTGCAATCGGGCGGAACAGAGCGGGTTAAGAAGGTATTTGAAAAGATGGGAAACAACCGTCTTGTTGGCTTTGGTGTTGGTGCGGGGGCAACGACTATTATTCAAAGTTCAACCGCAACTACCGTTATTATAGTAGGCTTGGTTAATGCTGGGGTTATGACCTTGGCACAATCCACCGCAGTTATATTTGGGGCTAATGTAGGGACTTCCCTTTCTAATATGCTGCTGTCCCTGTCGGCGTTTAGGGTCAAGTATTTCTTTATGGCATTTGTGTTCTTTGGGGCACTGGTCAAGATACTAACCCAACACAAGCGTGCGAATAAAATCGCTGATATCCTGATTGCATTTGGTATTATTTTCGTTGGTTTGGAAATCATGAGCCTTGCCTTCCGCCCTGATTTCCTGGGCGGAACTTACTTGACAAACGGGTTCGAGAGTATGTTCGAGGCAGTACAATTCCCTCTCCTTCTTATATTACTTGCCTTTGCTCTGACGGCTATCATTCAATCGTCCACCGCGGCTACGGCTATATTCATTACAATGGCATATGCAGGGTTGTTGGATTTTGTTGCGATTATGTACCTTGTCTTCGGTATGAGGCTGGGAACGACCCTCACGGCGTTAATTGCCGCAATTCCGACCAATCGCTGTGCCAAGAAAGCCGCGATTATGCACCTTCTATTTAACCTGTTGGGCACCCTAATATTCTTGCCTATTGTTTGGCCGTTGCAGCACCAGATTGCCCCATTATTTGACGGCATTCACGCGGTCTGGCAGATAACAATATTCAGTCTGATTTTGAATGTCGCGACGGCGGCGGTCCTGCTTGTATTCATCCAACCTACCAACAAACTGGTCAACCTGCTTGTCAAAGACAAGCCCGAACAAATCATTATTGAGGAGCTGGCCGAAGATCCGTTCCAAGGTTTCACAGATAAGTTCTAAATTTATTGACAGTCGTTATGGTAGATATTAAACTGAAGCAATGCTGAGGTTTCTATTTGCAGTTTGCTTGGGATTGGTTCTGCTGGCGGTGCCACTTTCGCTGGTGGGGTGTGGAAATAGGCAAGAATTCAGCCATAGTCATGTATCTGTAGAATTAACACAGGCGGCAAGTGAAATAGCAATTCAAGAAGACAGAACTTTCACAGTAGATTGTTTCAGGGATGAAGTTGCTTTGACAGGTGTTATCCAAAGCGAATTTGAAGGATTAATTTCTCTGACGCTAGAGCTTAAGTATCCAAGCAGAGCTAATGTACTAGAGGCGATAGAGTTTTTGCAGGAGAGGCCTGATGTTTATAGAGTAAACTCTATACCGTATATATATTTACCTAGGCAAATAGGTTGGGCTATTATTTTTATCATAGCAATGCTGACTGTCTTATTGCTCTGCTATGGGCTGTTTCAAAAAAAAAGAAGGAGGCAAAATGAGGATAATTTGTAGAATGTTGTTGGGTATGGGGGTTTTCGTACTGATGATACCATTACTACTTGCAGGCTGCGGTTCTGACGATATGATAATTGACAGGATTTCCGTGATCCTTACACAGGAAGCATCTGTACTGCATGTGGATACAGAATTCACCCCAGGTCATTTTCCAGAGTTTGATTTCAAAAAAGTAGAGAGACATGAGTCTGGGACGATCCATATTAGCCTTAGTCTATGGTTATCCGAGCCTAGTCGGGAGAATACCCAAGCCGCGGTCGCGGCGCTTGAGGGACGAAGTGATATTTCGTATGCATGGGTACCGCCCAGTGACCTAGTTCCGAGACTTGCCTCTCTATGGCAATATTGGGCATATATAGGGGCACATATAGCAATTGTTAGCGTAATTATTGGCATAGCAGTATCTCAAACTGTTATCCGTAAAAAAAGGAGGGAAAATGAAAAAGTGGATGTGTAAATTATTAACAATTGTAGTGCTAGGGCCTGTATTTCTTGTAAGCACAGGATTTGGCTCTATGAATAAAGAGTATAGCTATGCCGTCGATGGACAGCAAATACCTGCCGCCTATGTAGCTAGCGGAGGTTTTACCAGGCAGAAGTGTGATGATGCCTTGCAAAACCTAGATTTAATTGAGCCAAATTTTCTTTCTATGCCTAGGAATAACATACACGCTGGAAAAATGATAAGTTATGGAATTTGTCTATTAAACCCATATGGCTCTATTGGTGCTAAGGCTACATGTAATATAACAGGTAATCGAGGTATACTGACAGCTGGTCATGTCGTTCTTGGGAATGCTTCACTTTCTAGTGGGTTGCCAGAATTTACCCCACCAATTATAGGTTTTAGCCGAATAATAGGTAGAATTCGAGATGAAGAAGCGGATCGATGGCATCAAGTAGGTGGAAATGCTCATTCAGCATTTGTTCCCTTTTTTAATCAAAATGCTTGGAACTTTACATCATCCGCTTCCTATGGAGGCAATGTAGTTCGAGATACATATGTGATAACGCATCGTGAGGAGATTAGAGAAAACATGCCCGTAGTTAAATTTGGTGCAAGAACAGGCCGAACGGAAGGAATTGTTACGCATGTAAGCATGCTAGAATTTACTACGACCAGTGGAAGAGTCCACAATCATGTGATAAGAACAACAGCAGGCGTTGACCAAGGTGACAGCGGTGGGCCACTCTTCGCAATTATTGAAGGTCGTTATGTTTTAATTGGAATAATATTCGCAGGTGATGCAGGCAGGTCCTATGCCAGCAACATCCTAAATGTTCAGGAACGCCTAAATGTCAGGGTCGAGGCAACCCCATCTTCACAAATCCCCCGCCCCCTTCAACGCGGCAGGTACGAGATGCTTGTCCCTGACACATTAATCCATCTCCATGGTAACGATACAACATTTAATGTGCACTTCCATCAAGCGAATGGCTCCCAAAGAACAGTAAACTTTGAGGGCCGAGGAACAACCACAAGAATAACAAGCAGATATTGGAATGCCGCATTATCCGACCGCGATATGAATTTAAACGGAAGATCAATATCATTTGTTGGCAGGGTCATGAACAGTATGTGGTTTGGGGTTGGGGATACGATGCTGGCCGTTCAAGGTCTGGCCGATACCATAACAATCGAGGTAATCAGTATACCCGCAAAATTGCAACCACCTGCAATTAATACAATAAGCGGCAACCTCATCAACTTCACACCCTTCTGGACCCAGCCAACCTTCACCTCACACACCAATCCCCACGGCCAAATCACCCAAAGTGGTCACGCACCAGGTCGCCCAGGCTGGGGTGCATTCGACGGATGGATCGGGCAAGTCAGCGTAGGTAACGCCGCAGGATTCCCAGCGGCCCAATGGACAAAG
>WRBH01000009.1 GCA_009784665.1 Bacillota bacterium
GCAAGCCGCAACAATCGCAAATGGAATCTTTGCCCGAAAAGCAAAAGATTCACAAGAGAAACAAATATAACCGCCCGCCGATTGATCTAATCCGTTCCGAATCTACGAACCTTTTAACTGCCCAGCAAGAGGCCTTATCCAAACAGCACTTGCTGGATAACAAATTCAAAGAATTCGGAGTCTCCGCCAAAGTTACAAACTTTACCGTAGCCCCATCGGTAACAAGGTTCGAGGTCCAATTAGACACAGGAACCCGTGTTTCTGATGTAACAAGACTAGAAACTGATATTGCATATACACTGGGCAGCCCATATGTGCGAATAGAATCAACAATCGAGGGTAAAAATGCAATAGGTATCGAAGTCCCAAACAAATCCGTAGGTATGGTGTCGATTAAAGACTTGGTTCAAAGTCGAGAATTCCAAAACCACAAATCTGCTCTGGCCGTTGCAATCGGAAAAAATGTAAACGACGAACTTGTCATTGCCGACATTGCAACTATGCCTCACTTGCTTATTGCGGGTTCAACTGGATCGGGTAAGTCGGTTATGCTTAACACTATTCTAACATCCTTGCTTTTCAGGGCTCATCCAGATGATGTTAAACTAATCCTCGTTGATATGAAGAGGGTAGAGCTAAACATGTATAATGAAGCCCCACACATGCTGGTGCCAAAGGCAATCAAAGAGGTTGCCCAAACTATCAATGCTCTAAAATGGATGCAAATCGAAATGACCCGCCGTTATGATGTATTAGAGGGTCAAGGTGTTAACAACATCGCACTCTATCAATCCCTGCCTGCATATCAATCGGGACAGCTAGAACGAATGCCATATATTGTCATGGTTATTGACGAGGCGGCAGATTTGTTGGCTCGCGGAAAAAAAGAGGTCGAGGACGCGATTAAATCGCTTTCAGCACTTGCCAGGGCTTGTGGGATTCATATTATTCTGGCGACCCAGCGTCCATCTGTAGATGTTATCACCGCGGTTATAAAAACAAACTTCCCAGTACGAATTGCATTCAAAGTAGGGTCAAGAGGTGACAGTCAAACAATAATCAACGATTCGGGGGCGGAAAAGCTGGTTGGGCGTGGTGACATGTTGTTCGTAAAAGAAGGGTACAGCCAACGGGTACAAGGTGCGTTTATCGAGTTAGAGGAAACCCGCCGCGTCATGAACTTTATCCGTGAAAATAATCTATCTGACTTTGATATCGACCTCGAGGACCTTATTCTTAATGGACCACCCGTTGACAATAACGCAGCATTCGGAGATAACGACCTGCAACGCGGCAAGGCCCAAGACCCATACTTCGTTCCAATCCTAAAATGGATAGTACGCGAAGACAACCTACAAAAAACCGTCTCCATATCCAATATGCAACGACAATTTTCTCTAGGTTTCAGCCGTGCTGGCAAAATCATGGATCAACTAACAGGTATGGGCTATGTGTCCCTAGGCAATGGGTCAAAAGCCCGAGATGTCATAATCACCCGAGAAGAGGTTGAACGATTGTACGGAGAGTGATATACTGTGGTTATGGATAAGAATTTTGATTTTAAACGGGCAGAAGCCGAAATCAACAAACGATGGTTGGACAATGAAATGTTTCGTGCACGGATCAACCCCGATAAACAGCCTTTTACTATTGTCATGCCCCCACCAAATGTAACAAGCAAGCTTCATCTAGGGCATGGGTTCGAGCTGACTATCTTAGATGCCATTATTCGTTTTAAACGAATGCAGGGGTTCGAGGCTTTGTTGGTCCCTGGTGCCGATCACGCGGCAATCGCAACCGAGGTCAAGGTAATCGAGGAACTTAAACGCCAAGGGATAGAAAAAAAAGACCTAACTCGTGAACAATTCCTGACCTATGTCGAAAAATGGTATGTCGAGAAACAAGAGGAAATCAAAAATCAAATCAAGCGCTTGGGTGTCAGTGCCGATTGGTCGCGATTTGCATTCACCATGGACGAACCTCGAAAACTCGCGGTCAGGGACGCATTTAAAAGATTGCGCCGGCGTGGCTTAATATACAAAGGCGAGCGAATGATAAACTGGTGTCCTCAATGCAAAACCGCACTCAGCGACGCCGAGGTAGAACATACATCCAAGCCTCAAACCCTCTATCACATCAAGTTCTCTGACCTAGTAATTGCAACAGTGCGACCAGAGGCAATTCTTTCCGCCGCAGCTGTTGCCGTTCATCCACGCGACAAGCGGTATTCGAAGTTGGTGGGTCAAACTGTCACTATTCCTATAATTAATATAGATATTCCCGTAATCGCTGACGATTGTGCCGACATGAAATTCGGAACAGGTGCGGTTCAAATGACCGCACATTCGGGGATGAGCCTTGAGTTTTGCGGAAGGCATAACCTTAAACCCGTACCCGTTATAAACAAAGATGGCATTATGCACGGCGACAGGGCAGGAGAGTTTGCTGGATTAACCGTCGCCGAGGCCCGCAAGGCAATCGCTAAAAAGCTAAAAGACGATGGATTCCTGATCAAAGAACAAAAGCACACAAGTAATGTGTCTAACTGCTATCGTTGCCATACCGATGTCGAACCGTTTATTAGCGAACAATGGTTCGTTAAAATGCAAGATCTGGCAAAGCGGGCAATCGAGGAAAGGCCTGAAATCCTTCCGAAAAAATTCGAAAAAATCTACCTGCATTGGCTGCAAAATATCAAGGACTGGTGTATTTCAAGGCAATTGACCAGTGGCCACCAAATCCCTATTCAAGGCGAAACCGATGTTCTGGATACATGGTTCAGCAGCGCCCTTTGGCCATTCAGTGTATTCGATAAACTTCAAGACTTGGCATACTTTTATCCAACAAATGTTTTGGTATGTGGGTACGAGATTTTATTCTTCTGGGTCATCAGGATGGTATTCAGTGGGCAAGAGCATATGGAGAGATTACCGTTTGATACGGTATTGCTGCACGGAATAGTTCGTGATAAAAATGGCGTGAAAATGTCCAAGTCTCTTGGTAACGGAATCGACCCTATAGATGTTATTGATGAATTTGGGGCGGATGCCTTACGATTCAGCTTGTTGTACGGAACGAAACTCGACCGTGACCCACGGTATTCTATCGAGCGGGCAACCCTTGCACGAAACTTCATTAACAAGATTTGGAACGCAACAAAGTGGTTCAAGGCGAACGAGGAAAAATGCAAGATGTCACAAGAGGAAAGGGCAAGACTAGAGAAACTCGGTGTCAAGTTCAGGGGGTTCGCATATGCAGGTGTATTACAGGACAGAAAGGACCTGACGCTGGCGGACAAGTGGATTTTAACCAAGCTGAACTCCCTTATAAAATCTATCACCAAAAAATTTGAAAAGTTTGATTTCGGTGTAGCCTGTGTAGAATTACAAAACTTTTTTTGGCATGATGTATGCGATGTTTATCTAGAAGAGGTCAAGAAACAGGGGGAGGGTTACGAGGTATTCCGATTCGTACTGATGAAAGTTCTGTGGATGCTGCATCCTATTATGCCGTTCGTAACCGAGGAGATACTTTGGCTTATTGGCGACAAGCCAGAAATTGCCAAAGCCAAATGGACATTCGCATACCAAGGCTGGCCTGGTGTATGGCCGCAAGCCAACTTTCCCAAAGAAAAGAAAGAGTTTGATGCACTTCTGGAAAAGGAACGCGAGGCCCGGGCCAAATTAGATGAACAGGCGGGCAGGGGTAAAAAGATCGAACATCTAAAAAAGGAAATTGCAAGAGGCGAAGGAATGCTTTCGAATAAGAATTTCGTTGAACGGGCTCCAAAAAAATTGGTAGATGAAGAAAGGGCGAAGCTGGAAGAGCATAAAAAAGTGCTAGCAACCTTGGAGGGATAATATGGGTGAATGGGAAGAAGTCAAGTTACCGGCGGAAATGGAGAGAGAGATTCTTGAACTTGTCGAAACGGCAAAGGAGAGGTATCATGGTGGAGCAACGGGCGAGTATCTCATTGATGGTAAGCTTCGTAAATTAATTGTTTCAATAAGCAAGGAAATAATTCCTGACAAGTTAGGTTCTTGTATAGTAATTCCGAAGATTCATCTATCATTGACTAGCGATGGCAGCTCTAATTCACTGCGATTGGACGATCCGCTGGATGTGGTCAAAAAACTTATTCATTTCAATGGGAGGGAGCATGGAACTTGACAGAAACCTTGATTTCGTTGCGGATGATATGGACATGAAGCTGATGCTGTTATTCATATTCGAGAAGATGGAATTTCCCCTAACGGACTCGTCGATATCAGAGATTATCGTTGGCAACCCAAATTGGATGAGTTATATGGATTTCAGAACGGTGATATATCAACTGGTGGAGAGTCGTTTTATTCTTCGATCCAGTCAAGGCAGCGACAGCCTGTACGCAATAACCCAAAGCGGCAAAGCATGTCTTGGACATTTTTACTCGAAAATTCCACCATCAATCAGGGAAGAAATAACCGCCTACAGTCGCGAGAACAAACAAAAATTCAAGCGTTCTCAAGAATACAACTATGACTACTACAAGAACGCGGATGGAACCTATACTATAATATTGCGAATCAAAGAACACACCAGTGTCGAGAATGTACTTGAAATCAAGAAAAAGGTTCAAACCCGTGCCGAAGCAATCAGGGCCACAGCAAAATGGAGGGACAAAGCCCCCCAAGCATACGAAGCAATTTATAATGTGCTAATCTCGGATGATTAAATTTACGCAGCAGGAACCAACTTAGCCAACTTGGACTTGTGGCGGGCAGCTTTATTCGCATGGATGACATTGTCTTGTGCGGCCTTGTCTAAAAGGGATACAACTCTGTTATAACCTTCCGCGGTTGGGGCAGCCTTGAACTTTTTTGTGTAAGTTGACAACTCACTCTTTTGAGCTTTGTTTTGCAGTCGCTTGGTTTCCGCAACTTTGATACGCTTTTTCGATGATTTTATATTTGCCATGCGGGTATTATATCACAGGCCATCTTGACTTGCAAGCCTTTTTTTGATATAATTAGAAATGTCAAAGTTCTTCCAAATATGCAATATTGACAGAGAAATGGACAGAGTGTTCAAGCTTCCTTTTGCCACGGGGCGTCTGCCGGTGTTTGAAGACAGGGACGATCAAATATGGTTGCTTAAAAGAAAGTTTTACAATGGACCTTTTGGCCTGGTTAGTGAAGTTTTTCATACACACCTACTTGAAATGATGAACCGTAATGTTGTGAAAAACAAACTAGGTAATCGTCTTGGATTGGGTTGCATAATGTCCAAAGCAATCCAGGATCCACAGGTTGGTGGAGCACAACGGCTGGAGGCACTTTATTCTTTATCAAGTGCACCCTATCACGGCGACGAGAAATGGTTTCCTAATCTGGTACTGGAGGAATATCTGAAAAACCAAGATGATCAATTCGGTCGCGAACTAGCCAGGCTTTACCAAGATCATTCACTTGTCCAGGTACTGGACACAATGAACGGCAATAATATAGAAAAATTAGTCACAACGAAAAAAAGTAAGATTGCTCCAATGCTTGATTTTGATATGGCCACAGCATTCATCGAGGGCGAGGCCCCAAATTATGACGATTTTGATGTACCCCTTAATGTCGATCCAATTGGGATACCGCCGAATCTAGAGTTCATCAGGCGAAGATTTCCCGACCTAGATGAAGAATTCAGAGAGGCGGCCCTATCACTCTTGATAGGCAGTAAAAAACATGATTACCAAGAACTATGCGATGATATCGCATGCAAAGAGGTAACAGATTTCCTCAGATGCTCTGTCTTTGACGATGCAAGGTGGAACGAAGAGAACAAAAGTAAATACACTGTTCCTTATCGTTCTCGAAAAATGTCAGAACGGGTTAAAGAAATATACGATGGGCGATTGAAAGAAATCGTGGAACAGGGGAGGGCATGATGGGATCAAAGTTTTTCGAAGTATGCGATGTTGATGAAAAAATGACCTTTGTTAATTACAGTTGTTTTCATAAAAAGTATGGCAAAAATGTACAGTTTCCTTGTTTCACTGATTCATCCGATGACTGGATTATGAAGAAGAGATTTTTCAATGGGCCTTTTGGATTGGTAAGCGAAGTATTTCATACCGAGTTACTTGGCCTAATGGGGCGGAATGTTGTGGAAAATAAGCTTGCTGTTGATGCCAATGGTGATGGGGGTATTTTATCTAAAGTAATTTATGGAGAGGGCGAGGGCACAAAATTAAAGAATATTGATAAATTGTACGAAGAAGATAATTATTTTTCTGGACAGAAATGGTTTCCCCTAGTTGTGCTGGCGAACTTGCAAGAAGGACAATCCGCTAGATATTCAAAATCATTGGTGAGGGCATATCAAGACCATTCGCTTGTTCAAATCCTAGACACTATAAAGGGAAATAATATAAAAACCCTAGGGGATGAGATGGCACCGATGTTTGATATGAACTTGGCATCCGCCTTTATCGAAGGGCACTACCCAAGTCCCATCAAGCATTCAGTCCCCCCGCAAGATGTTCAAGAGGAGTTTGTGATGCCCATAGGGAACAGGCTATTGATTCATAAATGGTCCCCCGACCTTGAAGAAGAATTCAGGGAAGCGGCTCTGTCATTAGTAAGTGGCAGCAAAAGGGCAGATTACGAAGAACTGTGTGCCAGCATCGCACGGGACAATGTAGTTGATTTCCTTGGCAATTCAATCCTGGATAAAGGCGAATGGCACATCGGGAATTTCATCGGTTCAGATACCTTGGTCAGGGCAAAAAACATGTCAAAACAGGTTAAGAGTATTTACGATAAAAGACTCAAAGAAATCATTGACCCTAGTACTTCTTTGCAATCCTCTTATTGATGCACTTTTCGCTAGAGAGTCTTTTAAAGAACAGGCGTAGTTTATTCATCAAGCCAAATACTATAGTTGCTTTTGGATTTTCTTTGTTAGATAACTTGAATAACTTGTGTGCAATCCAATCAGGGTCGGCACCCAGCTGCTCGGAAAATTCGAATTTTGCAACGGATTTTGCCAGGCGGTATTTGTACGATTTGTCGTCCTCGCGATTCTTGATTCGGTTCTCGGTAAAGTTTGTCCTGACCTCACTGAATAATACACAAGACACTTTAATGTTCAGGGGTGCAACCTCGGTACGAAGGGCCTGGGTAAAATTAATTACCGCGGCCTTCGAGGCAGAGTATAACGCTTGGAACGGCAAGGGAAAGTGTCCCGCCATCGAACCTATGTTGATTATGCGGCCTCTGCCTTGTGCCCGCATGTATGGAATTACAACGGCACAAACTGTTGCGGTTCCGACTACATTCGTGTTAAAGATATGGGCAATATCATCTGGGTCTGCCCCCTCTACTGTACCCGAAAAGCCTACGCCTGCACTGTTGATAAGGACATCAATTTGACCTTCTTTCTCGTGAATCTTTGCCAAGGCCGACCGAACTTCGGAAGGACGGGTGACATCGGTTTTAATCCAGCTGATGTTATCGTCGTCTTGGCGATCTTTGTCCAGATTGTATACAACATCGGCATACAGGTTGAACTTACGAGCGGTCGCCAGGCCGATGCCACTGGCCCCGCCTGTGACGACTACGACCCGCTTGTTCCAGCCACTGCCATGGATCTCGTCTTCTTCTATCAAGGCAGGCAGGTCGGAATCAAGCAAGTGCTCTGAATGAACAAGTGGTTCGGTGATTTCGCCTACAAGTGGGTTTGGGATGGTTTCTACAACTTCTTCAATTTCTTTTGACATGGTAGAAGTATATGCATTTACCAAAGAGTTGACAAGTAATTTAGCGTATGTGAAAATACTTCATGGACAAAATCCATCTAACAAGTGACGAATATGAAATGCTTAAGGATTGGGCGAAATCTAACAAGAATGAACAAAGTGGAATTATTTCTGCAACTCGAGATGACGATAAGATAATTCCAGCACGATTTTTATTGAGTGATAGGTTTACCAAAAGGGCTACTTCTACTTGGGTACGCCCTAATCGCAAGGAGCAGAAAAAGGAAATAAATAACAGCGAGCACGACCTGCATATACTTATGCACACACATCCTGGGAATGATGGTGAACATACTGGTATCAGCGGAGGGGATATTAGATCGTTCCGAGATGAAAATAAGTTATATGAGAATAAAGAAATTTTTATGGGTATTGTATCAGAGAATAACATTTCTTTCTGGATGATGGAGGGAGAATCATTGGTTCAGATGGAAGTATTTGTGGATGAAAAATCTCTTGAACAGCCAGATGTTCTTGAAGCCAGTTATCAGGTAACTCTCCTCCGACATGTTCACAGGATTAAAAAAATAGTATTAGGGGCCCTAGGAATAGTAGGCGGTGCGGCAACTATCTCATTTGCCGATATGTCAAATAGGTTAAATAAGATTATATTTAATGACCAGTCCCAGCAATCACTAAATGAAATGTCGGGGGCTATTCAAAGACTGGTTGATGCATCATCCTTGCAAGAGGTTATAATGGCAAGTGTTCCTTTTTCATTCGCAGTGACAGGTGCGATACTGGCCGCATTAGGGGTCAAAATGATAGATAGGCAACTATCTAGTTTTGCAAATTTAAAAACTTTTTCAAAGGAATTGGATAATCGCATGAAGAACCAAGAACTTGAAATCGAGAAATGATTCAAGAGCTTGACAAGTAGATTGTGGTGCATATAATTATGTCATGTCTGAAGAATTGGAAGAAATAGAAGAAGTAGAAATCGATGCAGTCGAGGCACTGCGTGCGGAAAGTGATGAACGCTTGAGGTTGGCACAATTTTATAAAGCAGAGTTCGAGAACTTTAAAAAGCGAAACGCAGACGCGGTTAACAAGGCATATGTCGACGGCAAAGAGGTCGCGGTTTTGCAAATCCTGCCAATAGGGGACAGTCTGCAAGAGGCATTAAGAACTTGCGAGCACGACCGCGAGGGAATAGAGGTTCTGATCCGAAAGTTCGCCCAAATTCTGGGTGGCTTGGGTGTCGAAGAAATCGTCAGTATCGGTCAACCCTTTGATCCAGCAGTCCACCATGCAATTGCGGTGGAGGAGGGCGAAGCTCCAGATATCGTCATTGCCGAGTTCCAAAAGGGGTACAAAATGGGCGGCAAGTTACTTCGTGCCGCAATGGTAAAGGTGTCCAAATAAGTTGACGCCGTTTTGATTTAATGATAAACCATATTATGGAAGAATGCAGAAATTATTTACAGTATATGTTTGATGCACATTGGCCAGGGATTTTCAATGGGTGTCTACAGCAGTTGTCTGACCAAGACATGGCTGTCTTGTATATGCAGGTGATGGATTCCTTCGATGATGGCCGGCAACCGGTAAATATCGGCAGGTTCGTCGGTGAATTTTTTAAGGAGTTTGGAATTACAATTAATGAGGAATTGTACACTGGGTTGCTTGAGCAAAGAAAAGCTATCTATGATGGGATAAGGGAAGACAAAAATATTGACGAATTTGGTGTCAACGAATCTGTCATGCTGGCGACCGAGGACTTTAAATATAGAATGCTGGATGCCAGTGCGTTCAGTGATACAAGTCTAGGTATAGCTCATGCCGAAAAGCAAGAAGGCATCAAGGCCCAGAACTGGCTAAATATCCAAAAGATGCACTCACCTGAACAATACGAAAAAGAGCATAAGGCTTTCATAGCATATTTGAATTCGGACTTGTTTCAAAGGGTAAATGAAATGGTTTAAGATGGTTGACTTCTTTCTGATATTTTCATATAATTAAGGTTAGTATTCAAGAAAGGAGGTTTTTAATGAGTAAGATTATTGGTATCGACCTGGGAACAACAAACAGTTGTGTCGCGGTCATGGAAGGTGGCGAAGCAACAATTATTGCAAACGCCGAAGGGGGACGGACTACGCCCTCTGTTGTTTCAACCAAGAAAGATGGCGAGCGTCTTGTCGGTGCGGCGGCCAAGCGTATGGCGGTCTCGAACCCTGATGACACGGTCAGTTCTGTGAAGAGGCTGATGGGCACAAACCAAAAGGTCAAAATGGCGGGGAAGAGCTACACTCCGCAAGAAATTTCGTCTATGATTCTGACCAAGTTAAAACAAGACGCGGAAGGTTACTTGGGTGGCAAAGTTACGAAGGCGGTTATTACTGTTCCGGCATACTTTAACGACAGCCAGCGTCAGGCAACCAAGGACGCGGGCAAGATAGCAGGGTTGGAGGTTCTTCGTATTATTAACGAGCCAACCGCGGCGGCCCTAGCTTACGGAATCGACAAGGACGAGGCTGGAGGCAGGATTTTAGTTTACGACCTGGGTGGAGGAACATTCGATGTTTCAATCCTGGAACTTGGCGATGGTGTGTTCGAAGTCTTGGCAACTCATGGTGATACATCTCTTGGTGGTGACGACTTTGATCATAGAATTATTGAATTACTCATCAAAGACTTTAAGGACAAGAACGGCATTGACCTATCAAAAGACAAAATGGCTATGCAGCGTCTAAAGCAAGCCGCGGAAAAGGCCAAGATTGACCTGTCTGGCATGACCAAGACAACGATTTCCGAGGCATATATAACCGCCGACCAAACTGGGCCAAAGCATTTAGAGTTTGAACTGACAAGGGCAAAATTCGAAGACATGACATCTGACCTGGTTGCCAAAACACTTAAGTCCGTTGACTCGTGTATGAAGGACGCAAAGATTAAATTCAGCGACATCAAGAGGGTAGTCCTGGTTGGTGGTTCAACAAGGATCCCAGCGGTTCAGGAAGCCCTAAAGAAAAAAACAGGAATCGACCCATTCAAGGGAATTAACCCTGACGAATGTGTCGCCGCAGGGGCCGCAATTCAGGCGGGTGTCCTGGGTGGTGATGTTAAAGATGTATTGCTTCTTGATGTTACGCCATTATCATTGGGTATCGAAACTCTTGGAGGTGTATGTACTAAACTAATACCAAGAAACACAACTATCCCAACCAAGAAGTCCCAAGTCTTCAGTACCGCCGCAGACAACCAGCCTGGCGTTGACATTCATGTCCTGCAAGGCGAGCGTGACTTTGCTGGGGACAACAAAACCCTAGGAAGATTTATGCTCAGCGATATTCCCCCAGCTCCTCGTGGCGTTCCGCAAATCGAGGTCACATTCGACATCGACGCAAACGGTATCGTTTCCGTTACGGCAAAAGATCTAGGAACGAACAAATCGCAATCCATTAACATTACCGCCTCTACAAACATGTCAAAAGACGATATCGAAAAAGCGGTACGCGAGGCCGAATCTCATGCCGAAGCCGACGCAAAAAGAAAAGAAGTCGTCGACGCAAAGAACGCGGCAGACAGTGCAATCTTCGGAATCGAGAAGTTGGTTCGTGATAATGGGGACAAGTTAAGCGATGACGACAAGAAGACGCTTACTGAGGCAGCGGAAAAGCTTAAGAAAGATCTAAAAGACAATGAAGACCTAGACAGTATCAAGTCGGCAACCGAGGAATTTACAAAGGCCACCCAAGCCATCATCGTGAAAATGTACCAGCAGGCAGCACCGTCCGACGACGAAACCGCGGGCGAGCCAGCCAGCGACGAAAGTGCCGAGTAACCACTTGCCCTTGTACAAGAATTTTGGTTATACTAAGATATGAAACGGATACTCTTGTTATTGATGGGCATCTGTGTAATGGTTGGTGCCGTTGTGTTGGTGCCTGGGTGTGTGGCGTCAAGTGACTTGCCTGTCCCCCATTCACTTTCAATAGACGAGTCACGAAATATAATCAGATGGCAGCTTGATCCACCCCAGTATTCTGATCGTAGACACAGAATTGAACGCAGGGTTTACGATGTGTATGGCGAGATAGTTATTGCAAGTTTTCAATATGCTGGGGGGCAGAACCCAGGCGATGGTACATTTTCATTTGATTTAGAGAGATTTGCCTTCATCGAAGGGTTGCATGTTTTTCGTGTACAAAGGGTTGCCACAGGTGCCTTTATGTCCCCTGACATGTATGGTGGTTGGAGTGAGGCTGTCAGTTTCACCCCAACTTTGCCTCATTTTGAATTGGAGAAACCAATACCAACTTTAACCGATGGAGTAATGAACTTTGGAATTATTCCATATGCAAGGGGATTTGAAATAGAGCGGACAGCAATCTTTCCAAATGGCTCTAGGCAGGTACATGTTTTCAGCCAAAGTGGATTTTTCTTTCACAATGTAGGTGGCTCGACAAGTGGTGCAATTAACTATGAGTATAGGGTTAGGGCAGTGAGATATGTTTGGGGCGATACTGTGCGTGTCACAAGTGATTGGAGTAATATTGTGGTAGTTGACCAATCTTAAGTTGTTTGGTAATATAATAGCTAATGAGCAAAGACTTGTATGGTGTTTTGGGTATAGGGAAAAAAGCCACAGAGGCCGAGATTAAAAGTGCATATCGGAAATTGGCCAAACAATACCACCCAGATACAAATCCAGGCAATAAAGAGGCAGAAGACAAGTTCAAGGAAATAAATTCCGCGTACGAGGTTTTGGGCGATGCCAAAAAGAGGGCAAACTATGACAAATTCGGCTCGGCAGATGGTCCTGGTGGATTTGGCGGCGGACAAGGTTTTGGTGGATTTGGCAGAGGGGGCTTCAGTAACTTTGATTTCAGTTCTGCATTCGAGGGAATGGGCGATGCATTTAGCAGCTTCTTTGGAGGAGGGGCAAGACAGCGTTCATTTAGGGGTAATGATATACAGTTGAACTTGAACCTCAGTTTCCAAGAGGCAGCACGCGGTACAACCAAAACGGTACAATTTACACGGTTTGAACGCTGTGGCGATTGCAATGGAAATGGTTCAAAAAACGGTTCAGCGGTTGACAAGTGTGGCTATTGTAAAGGTGCAGGGGCGGTCAGGCAAAGCACCAAATTTGGTTTTGCTGTGATTGAAAATGTTGTACCATGTCAGGCGTGTAACGCGACGGGAAAGATTATCAAGGACAAATGCGGTTCATGTTCCGCAAAAGGTGCAATAAAACGAACGGTCAATTACGAAGTCAACATTCCTGCGGGAATTGATGACGGACAAACCTTGAATATTACGGGCGAAGGTGACGCAGCAATCGGCGGCGAGGGGATGAGTGGCAGCTTACTTATCCATGTTCGTGTTGCGACACACCCTGTGCTTATGCGACAAGCGTTTGATTTGCATCTAGAGTTACCAATTTCATTCACAACGGCGATACTAGGGGGCAAAGTCCCAATCCCAACTATTGATGGGTTTTCTGAATTCACAATTCCACCATATACACAGACAGGGTACACTCAACGCCTCAAGGGCAAGGGTATAAAAAAGCTGCGCCAGGTTGGGTCGGGCGACCTCATCGTTCGTGTCCTGGTTGAAATCCCAAGCAAGTTGGGCAGGCGGGAGCTCGAACTCATGCGACATCTGGACGAAAACCTGGCGGACAAAGACTATCCGAAGAAGGGGACCTACCTTGACAGGCTGAGGAAGTTGTAATGTAAGGGGGGATATTATGGATTTTGTCGAGAAGCTAAAAGTGCATTATACGCAGACATATGTAGATTTGCTCGTTGCATTGTCTGAGACAACAGACTTTCTGTACGAAAATAAAGAACATATAGGAACGCCGGAAGTTGTGTTAACCAACAGTAATATTGACGATATTTTGGCACTAGCAAAGATTGTGGACCCTAACATCAGCAGAGAGACAGCAAAAATAGCTGAGTATTTTGAAAATAACAAAGAGTCTATAATCTTAAACACTGAAGGTTTTGGCAGTGCTGCAGCACTTGCTCGCGACAAAATAATACTGAGTGTAAGAAACAGTGTGGAGGACGCAGTTGTGGATTTAAAGCACGAACAGAGTCACTTTGCAGATAAAGATAAATACATTCCTTTTCTTGGAATGAAGGGGCATGCAGCATCTACCCATGATTATTACGCATCGCATGAGATAAATCCTACACTTTACCATTCTTTGGTCACAAAAGATTTGGAAGAGAAGGGGCACAAGTCAAATTTTAATACCATCGTAGCACTACATCATTTCCGTCCAGAGATTGTTGTAAAGATAAAAGCAATTACAGATGCCATTATGGGTAAACCATCACCGATGAATGCAGAAAATTTTAGGGATTGGCTTGTGGAGAAAAATGATATGCGATACTATTTTGCTGCGACACTTTCTCCGTTTCTGGTCGAGAAAGTCATCAAAAAGGAAACATCAGTCGATGAACTTTTAAATACAACAGGCAAGGAGTATTCAAGCAAATTAAATTCTTTGCCGAACAGTGAGAAAGGCATTCGTGATTCCATGGAGGAATTTTTGGGAAAGGAGACATAGCTTTCCCTTATATGGCGGGGCTCTAATTCGAGTTGCTTTTTTCATTATATGACTCCTTTTCGTATCGGCAAAAAAATACAAAAAAGTGGTTAAAAGTGGTTGACTTGAAAATCAGCCTATGGTAAATATTAAATAAGGACGAGCTGAGTGGTGCGTATCTTGGGGGACACCACTAGGGCAGCCGTTCCAATGAGGCTCCAGGCACCTGACGGACGATCTGTTACGGCAGGTGCGGGAGTGGGCCTCAAAAGAGGAGGAAGTAGATGCTCTTTGGCGAATACTATCATCAGGTTGACGCTAAAAGCCGGGTCAGAATCCCACCCAAATTTAAGGATGCCCTGGGAACTGTGGTGATTACACAGGGATCCGACGGGGCATTATTTTTATTCTCAGCACCCGAGTTCAAATTGCAGTTGGAGAAAAAGATGTATGCCACAGACTTGTTTGATTCCGATGGGAATAAACACCTTAGAACAATTTTCAGTTCAGCGTTCGAGTTAGAGGAAGACGCACAAGGCAGGTGCTTGCTGCCTAAAACACTTCGCGAGAAGGCCAAGATTGATAAAGATATAGTTTTCGTAGGAGTAGGCAACAGAGTAGAGTTATGGGCGAAGGAGGAGTGGGAAAGATATAATGGGGGTTAACATGGATTTCAAGCATATACCTGTATTATTGGACGAAGTTATTAATGCCTTGAATTTGAAACAAGATTCCATAGTTATAGACGCAACCCTAGGGGGCGGTGGACACAGCCAGGAGATTCTAAAGATTATTAAAAGGGGGAAATTATATGGTATTGATCAGGATATGGACGCGATTAAGGTTGCTGCTGCGAGGATACAGGCGAAGAATTTCCAAGCGATACACGGCAATTTCGCGTCGCTGAATATAAATGGTGTTGACGCGATCCTTGCCGACATAGGTGTCAGTTCACATCAAATAGATACTGGTCAGCGTGGATTCTCGTACATAACGGATGGGCCATTGGACATGCGGATGGATACAACAAAAAAGTTCACCGCGGCCGATCTTGTGAATAATGCAAAGGAAAGTTACCTAAAGTTCATTATCAGGGAATACGGCGAGGAAAGATTTGCAGGCAGAATCGCAACGGCTCTCGTTAAGAGCCGCCCGCACAAAACAACGATCGGTTTGGCAAAGGTAATAGAAGCAAGTGTTCCCGGGGCGTATTACCGAACAGGTGGACATCCGGCAAAGCGAACATTTCAGGCACTGCGAATTGAGGTGAACAAAGAGTTAGAGAGTTTGGAGAAGTTTCTGGAGAGAGCTGTCGATGCACTAAATCCAGGAGGGAGGCTAGCGGTAATATCGTTCCACAGCCTTGAAGACAGAATGGTCAAGCAAGCGTTCAAGCACTATGCCAGCTCCTGTCTATGCCCGCCAAAGACTCCACAGTGCATATGCGGACACAAACCAACATTAAAGATAATCACCAAAAAGCCAATTACAGCAACAAAGGAAGAACTTAAAATTAACCCAAGAGCAAGCAGTGCAAAGTTGAGGGTGGCAGAGAGAATTTAAGGAGGTAGAGCATGGTTACGAATCAGACTAGTGCGATTCAGCACCGAACTCGTGAAGAAGCCGAGTCGATTTTGTGGGCTCCTGTCAAGCGTGGGTGGGAGCGTGGCAGCGGTATTGAAACCGCGGCGGCCGAAACTATGGCTAAGTTTCCTGAATACGACATCAAGCCATTAGTCGAGCCAACTATCGCAAATCCAGTAGCACATCCAACTCAGCCTACATTAGCCCCACAGCCGCAATTTCAGACTTACTTAAAGCCAGGTCAAGCTGTTGGCATTCCCACCCGACCAGTTGCAGATGATGCTCACCTCGAAAAAATATTCGAAGTCGAGGTAGCCGAGCCAGTTCAAGAGCCAAGAGCCGAGAGGGTAGTCGAGGAAGAGCAATATGAAGAACAGGCCTCTTTCAAGATCAATGCAAGAGGATTTGTTGCAATTGCGGCATTCTTTGCTACCGTCATTCTTGTTACAGTATTAATTGTTGCAAACTCGACGGCGATTGCACGCGGAAATACGCGTATCTCTGACCTTCGTGACCAAAACGCGGTTTACCAAGCTTCTGTCAACCAGGCAATGAGCCAGCGTAATGACATCTACAATACAGTTACTGGAAACATTCAAGCAGATTTTACTGCAACACAAAATGGTAATACTGCGACAATTCAAGGCGAGCAGTTTACACAACTTCCTGATCCTGTTCGTGTTCCTAATACTAATCAGTTGCGACCATCAACTCAGAACCCAGACCAATCAACGAATTGGTTCGACAGACTCAGCAGGTGGCTTAGCAACTTGTTCAGAAGGGGATAATGTTGACAAAAGTGTATCAAGGATGGTACACTTTTTGATTATGATGGAATTTACTATTAATGAAGGAGTCTTCGACTTTGATACAGAGAAGAAGAGGATAGAGAAGAAGCGCAGAGAGTTAAAGCCTAGTCTCAATAAAGAGGGCTTCTTCAAGAAACTTATCAGGGAGTATAAGGAAAAACTAAGCAAGCCGAGACCTCCTTCTTTAACTGTTGCCGAGAGAAATGCCGAGATGAAGAGAAAGCGTATGGAGAGTGAGGAATTGTCTTGGGGTAACGATTAAATCATGCCGTGCGAATAACAACAGGGTTACCCCTGCGAATGCGTTCACCTGCGGCTGGGAAGGTACCGATTGCTTGGACTCCTTCGCCTGAGACTTGGACAAAGAACCCATGCGTTCTCAATAGTGCCATGGCTTGAATAGTGGTCAAGCCTGCGACAGAAGGTATTGTTATTTGTTGCATTGATTGGGGGGAGGGTACAAGTGCTGGATCGGGTGTGAGGTTTAGGTACTCTACCATGGAAGCAAAGATTTGACCAACATACGGTGCGGCAACCAAGCTGCCGTAATATCCCATTCTACTTGGTTGATCGACATAAAAGAATACTGTATAGCGTGCAACCCCGCCTACCGAAATGAACGAGATAAATGACGAGATATATTTCCCCTGTGCAATGATTCCGTCTTCATATTTTTGTGCTGTTCCCGTTTTCCCCCCAATTGCAAAACCAGGGACTTGTGAATGACGACCCGAGCCTTCATTTACAACACCATACAGTAATTCACGGACACGGCGACTAGTCTCCGCAGAAACTATGCGTTGGCCACGAACGGGTGATGTAACGCTAGTTCCGCTTTGTGGGATGTGGCTGACAAATCGAGGTGTTCTCAGGATCCCATCGCCCAAGATTGCACTGATTGCGGCGACGAATTGAATTGGGCTGGTTGCTATTGCCTGGCCAAAGCCAATCCGTGCTAAATCAACTTCGCGCACATATTGCTTAGGCAGAACAAGTCCGGCTGACTCACCAAAAAAATCTACGCCTGATTTTTGCCCAATTCCTAATTTCGCCAAGAATTCGTAATATCTTGCGACTCCGATTCGTTGACTTAAATCCATAAATACGGCGTTGCAAGATGTTCGTACCCCTCCGGCCAAGTCTTGTGTACCATGCCCTTTAGTTTTCCAGCACCTAACGCGTTCGCCCCCTATAATACGAAAACCAGGGCAATTGAAACGCTCGGCCTCGTTGGTCAGACCCAATTCCAATGCTATCGCAAGTGTTAATATTTTGAATGTTGATCCCGGTTCGAAAACATTCACAATAGGCAAGTTTTTCGCCTGGGCAAGTAATTCAGAAACATTATCCCTTGGCTGGTCATTCATATCAAAGAATGGGGCAGCGGCACTGGCCACGATCCCCCCTGTTTGGATGTCATAGACTATTCCGCCTACCCCTACGGCGTTATGGTCGTACAGGGCTCGTGCTAGGGCGGTTTGCAGTATGTTTTGAACCGTTGCATCAGTATGCAGATGTAGGTCGAATCCAGGGACAGAAGGGAAATAAAATTCTCGTCCGTCCTGCAATGGTCGTCCCCGTAAGTCCGAAGGAGTTGCAACACGGCCGTCTGTGCCACGCAGTATTTGGTTATAGAATGCCTCTAGACCCTCCTGTCCTACATTATCGACACTAACCAAGCCCAGAACCTGACCGCCTACTGACCCCATTGGATAACTCCTGCGGTAGGATTGTGACAGGAACACCCCATCTAAATTCGCTGCGATTATTTGTGTTGCAATCTGGCGGCTTACCTGCATTTTGACCAACCATTCACTTGCACCTCGATTAGTTGCTCGGTTAAGTACAGTCTCGTGCGAAACATCCATGAGGGAGCTAAGCGTTCTTGCAACAGATTCAGGGTCGGTTACAGCTACGGGTCTGACATAGACGCTGTAGGTCGGAACGCTTTGAACCATTACACGGCCCATTCGGTCGTAGATATTTCCTCGCCTTGCCATCAGAGGCAGGTCACGATGCCATTGCTCGGCGGCACGCAACTGTAACATTCCTGCACTGAAGATCTGGATGTACATCAATCGTCCACCCAGAATTGTCAGGATAACACATGCTCCTATCAAAAATAGACGGACGCGTTTGATGAGAGAAGTTTTTGTATATCTTATAGCCATTGCCATATTTATGCAGGTGTGATACGAAATTATATTTAGGGGTTAACTACCCATGAATGAATTACTGGCTCGTTCTTGCCCATCGCATTTTGCATTTCAAGGTTCATTCGGAACAGTGCAAATTTCAATGACTCCAACATTTCAACCCTTGCATCAATTCTATCCATAACTTTCATAAAGCGGGTAGACATTGCCTCAGGGTTGATGTTTACGGTACTTCGGGGAAGGACACGCAATTTTCGTTCAATCTTGTTACGATCACGACGCAGCTCGCTAACAGCGGTGTCAATATCATCTCTGGCCCGATTGAATTCCGCCCAGTCAAAATCTTTAATTTTTTGTGTAGACAACTCCTCTGACAGACATCGCATTATTGAGGTTTCTTGTCGTATGTCTCTTATGATTTGGGCTTGTACACGATTACCGGCCACTATATCGGCACAAAGTTTATACAGGTCATCCAGCTGGTTCATAAACGCAATCCTCTCTGGGTTATCAAGGTTTAGGTCATCAATATCAAAGTGACGGGGTTCGAATCCAGCATTTACATCGCTCTTAAAAAAATTACTGCCAAAGCCAAGAGGAAAGTTAAATTGGGCGTCATCAATAACCTCAAGTTTGCCTACTATGGAATCCGACCGCTTGGCGGAAGATTCGGCAATGCGGGATGCACTGGCGGAACTGGATGCCGAGCACCCTGTTATTATAAGAGCACTTGCAAGCACAAGACCTAAAACTGCTAAACCTAATTTTTTCACAGAACTAGTCTGGCCTTTTTTCCTTGCAATATTCAAGGAAGCTGAAGTGTTCGTTCTTTAACTTGATATTGCAAGGATCGTTTGTCACAATCAATCTGCCTCTGTAGAAGATTTTTGTTGTGCGGGTTTCGGTCTGGCCAACCTTCACATATTTGATCTCATAGAAGTTAAAACCCAAGATATTTAGAAATGGATTTATGAAAAATAATTTATTTTGGATATAGACAATTCCTATAAAGAGGGTTATGCACAAGAAAAGTCCGAACATACTGACTCGGGAGAGGTCAAACCCAAGTGCAAAGAGGATAAAGATCGAAAAGTACCCAAGGAAGTGTTGGTCGGTAATATTGTTAGCTTGCTTGATTATAACGCGTTCTGACTTCTCGCGGCACCATTTAATATTCCACAGCAACCCAATTAGACCAAGTATTATCATCAATCCCATAAAGCACAAAACAGTAATTGTAAACGCATTTGCAACAACATTATCAAAAATTATGTCGGCAATAAACCTGACCTGGATCAACAGGTACATCGGTATAAAAGCACTGAAATACAATAATGTGTTCTTTATAATATCGATCACTTCTCGATTATTGCCAATACTTCCAAGGCATTTGCGATCGGACAGTTACCTGCCTTTATATCTTCATTGGTGGTAAGGCCTATATGCTTGCCTGTGAAAGATTCGCATTTTTTATGGCAAACTTGCTTTAGATTCGTACCATCAAAATCCTTGCGGAACATGGACAGCAATACATCCGCCTCTATACCATTTTCGTTGTCATCGAACTTGGCTTCTAAAGTGCCGCACAAGTCAAAACAGCGTATGGGCTTGTTATAAGACTGCTTGATTAACTTGTCGGCCTCTCGCTCGTCCGCTTGTTTCTGTAAAATTTCCATTGCCCAAGATAAGCTCATATAACAAGTATACATCGGTGATATTGCTTTTGTCAATAAAGGGTGATAGGGAATCCTCATTTTGGAGAATGATTGCAAGGCTGTTGATGGTGTGATAGAATTATTGCATGAAAGGTGGCCTCAAATTATCAAAATTGAACACCAAGGGCAGGGATAGGCTGTTTGGTTGTGAGGAGCAGTTCTTAGAGGAATTTATACAGGCTTTGGGAGATTACGCTGAACTAGCAAATACTTCTGATAACTTTCCAGAATGGCACAAACATTTTGATATTAAAGGTGTCAATTCGGCCGAAATTCATAAACAGCTTGGACTCATGTTGCCCTTGGAAGGTAAGGAAGGTTACGCTGTTGTAGATATGATGGCTAACTTGTCATCCAGTGCACTGTATGTCGAGGCATTAAAGCGATTAAATAACATAAAAAACAAATACGAAATTACAAAGGTTGTTGCCGAACAAGACTTTGCAAATCTTGTGAATTTAATGACAGGGAAAGAGGCAATACAAACAAAACTCAGCCTTCCAGCAGATGCAAAAATGATGCCTAGAAAAAACAAGTTCACTAATCCCTTGACGGCAAAGATATCGTTGGAGGCATTACCAAAAAGCTTCAAACATATTGTGGCTCCGGGTTATGGGGCGATATATTTTGGATTGATGGCCAAGGCATTGGGGTTGGAGTACTCTATCCTTAACATGAGCCATTATCACAAATCAAACGGTATCGGACAGCAAAGGCCAGGATCTCAGTTCAATTACGATGATCTTAAAGATGCTAAAGTAGACGAAATCATAGTTTTCGATAACGGCATCAAGTTTGGGTTGACTTTGCGAGAGGCACGGGATTTCTTCCAGCCTATGGGGTTTAATCCAAAGTTAGGGGCGATAGGAACTGGGTTATATCATTTCGAGGTTGAACATGACAAAGAATTTGAGGATATTGATTTCTTTGGTCCTCTGCATGCCAGTCGCGAATCTAGCAAGCAGCCAGACAGCAATATCCACACAATGCTAGTTGAGGGCAAAGAAAAGCTAACTGAGGTGGGGGATACTTACCCCAAGTTATCAGATACAACAATCGAATACCGCAAAAGGGTAGAAGATGCAATTAATGAATTGGGAGGAGATAAATGAAAAAGTCCGGAGGAAATGGTATTGTTCAACTGCTTGAAGATAGGGCAGTCAAAACCTTGCATTCAAAAGCCAGAGAAAAGAAAGCGAGGTTCAAGAAAGAGATCGAGGCCTTGCGAGTTCTTGGTAAAGACAAAATTGATGGCATTGTCGAGATTTTAGAGGTTACAAATGATTCAATCACAATGAAGCGATATAATGGCGATTTAACAGAAATATATGAAGAGTTTAAGGGAAATCCAAAACGAGTTATGGAGATATTGCTGCCTATTGTAAAGGCATTGAGGACATTATCAAATGCAAAGCAGCCAATTTTTCACAGAGATATAAAGCCAGAGAATATCCTATTTGAAGTAGTTGAAGGGGAGTTGAGACTTGTATTGTCGGATTTTGGTTGCTGCTTTTTATCTGATGATGACAGAAATACTCCGGACTTCAGGTCCGTTGGTGCCAAAGCCTACCGGGCACCAGAGTATGAATATGGAAGGGTAGAGAGCGTTAATGAAAAAGGTGACATATTCTCGATAGGCAAGTTGATGTGGAACATGATTAATGGTGTATCAGCCGAAGTTTTCCCATATGTCTTGTGGCATCCGAAAGAATATAACCTAAGCAACCGATTCCCAGGCGATACCGATGTTATGAGAGTGAATCTGATAATCGCAAGCTGCACAAATCACGAACAAGCTGACCGACCAACCTATGACGAATTAATTGCAGCCATGGAGAACATTTTGGTCGAAGATATACTAGACAAAGACACTTCAAAGAAGATGCAGGCGGCTGAATTCAAGGCAAAGCAAAAGATGGCGAACATTGAAAGAGCTCAGAAGAATAAACTTCTATTCCATACTTTTTTCAACGACCTGCGTGATGTCATTGCCGAGAAGATTGATGAATACGGAAGTGGTGTAATAGATTTACTAGATGTGATCAGTCCGGCTCTTACTCGTTTCTTGGATACTTCGCGTACTGATTCAAGCTACTTGGGTTACATAGGGTTCTCGACGCAAACCCCTCCACACACTGCTTTCCAATTTTCTTTCTCGAATCAGGGAGGTTCAGGATTCGATAAAGGTTTTAATACTATTTACTTTGCATATGTAACTGCTTATGAGTTAAGGCTCTCTAATTTTGTAGGGTTGAAGAATGGTATATTGTATACGCTTCCAAACTTCTTGCCTTATACAAAGATTTGGCTGTCCGAGAATGTCCAGAAATTGTTAGATCGCTACTTGCAAGGTTGATGTTTGTGGTGTATACTTGTGGGTTAAAAGTAGGTATTATGAAATTCGAAGAGATGGGATTAACCGAGTGCGTCCTGCGTGGACTGACTGCACAGGGCATTTGTGAATCAACGGAAATACAAGAGAGAACCTTGCCCCTGATAAAAATGGGCGTTGATGTTTTGGGGCTCAGCCAGACGGGTTCGGGTAAAACCTATGCGTTTGGAATTCCCGCGATTGAATTTGTTGACCAGAGCTTACCTGCGACTCAAGTCCTAATTATATGCCCGACGCGGGAACTAGTAAGACAAGTTGTCGAGGATTTAAAGAAGTTAATTGACGAAAATACCCGAATTCGCGTTACGCCAATTTATGGCGGAGCAAACATGGACAGGCAGGTCGAGCAATTAAAACGCGGGGCAAAAATTGTTGTTGGTACACCAGGGAGATTAATGGATCACCTGCGTCGCAAAACACTTCGACTGGACTACCTGAAAATGGTTGTGCTTGACGAGGCGGACGAGATGTTGCAAATGGGGTTTAAGCAAGACATTGAAACAATCCTAAAATCCACAAAAGCAGAGCAACGCCAGACAGTGATGTTCAGTGCCACCATGCCATCCGACATCCAAAAGCTGATCACCCAATTTATGCGAGAGCCTCAAATTATCAAGTCGCAAAATCACGAGTGCAGCCACGCTTTGATAAGACAATTCTTTATCAACTGCAAGCGAACAGAAAAAACCGAGATGATGGAGAAAATCTACAATGAATTGCATCCTTACATTTCAATTGTGTTTTGCAACACTAAGAAGATGACGGAAGACTTGTCATATGCACTACGGAAAAAGGGGTTGCCAGCTGTATGTTTGCATGGAGATATGCGTCAAAGGGAACGAACACGCACATTAGAAAACTTTAAAAGGGACGGTGGAATCTTGGTCGCGACAGATGTCGCCGCTCGTGGAATCGACATAAAAAATGTCGACATCGTTGTGAATTTCGATTTTCCGAACAATGATGAATACTATACCCATAGAATCGGTCGAACTGGCAGGGCTGGTAAACCTGGAACGGCAATCACCCTGATAAACACAATTCAACAAGCTAAGGCTTTGCAAGATATCACTTTGAAGTTAGGTGGCAAGGTAGAAGAGTTCAAAAAACTCAGCATTGCTCAATCCCTCGCCGACGAACCAACAACCACCAAGAAAAAGCCTCGCTTGCAACAACGACCATCACAAAGACAAAAACCCAGACCCGAAGGTCAACGCCCAGGAGGTTTCAAAAAGAAGTTCGGCAGCAAAGTGCGAAAATAGCGAGCATTAATCTAGTTTTTATAAATTATTTGACATGTGTTCTGGGGGCATGATAACATAGACTTGTGAGGAACTTTAAGCCATTAATTATTTTCTTGGTTTTTGCAATCATTTTCTTTTCCGTTCCTTTGGGTATCATATTGTCTCAAACACCTGACTTTGCACGAATTGTTGGAATTGATTATACTGCAACCATTGTTGATGCACCTGGATCGCAAGGAAGGGTCAGAATCACCGAAATCCTTACATTTGAGGTGCACGCTGCAAGAACCCCGTTTAGGGAACTGTACCGCGAACTACCCGTTACGGTAACGGAAGGGTTGTCTACATCTCATCAGATTATTTCCGTAAACAGAGTCATGCCTGATGGATCTCTTATACCATTCCAGCCAGCCCTCAGGCAATATATGTCCATGCAGGATTTGGAAACATTGGGTGCAGATAGGTTTTTTCACTTGTTACCCAGAAGGGTAGTCACGACAGATGGTGTATTCCACAGACCTGGTGAGATCATTTTCTATATAGACAATTTGTTCAGGAAAACGGTGACTATGAAGGTCGAATTTTATATGTTAAATGCCGTGATGAGGTATGGCGATGCATCTGAGTTGTATGTATCTATATTCTCGGGCAGGAGTATAAGGCATCTACGAAATGTGGACGCACGAATTAATATTCCAAATAATTTGATGCCTCAAGAGGGGAATTTTCATGCATTTACATTAGGAACAAACAGCAATACTTTCGATTTCACAATGGAGTCAGACTTGACACAAACCAGTTTTGTATTCAGCCTGTCTGGCAGACAGCTAAGGTTCAGGCCTTTCAATGAATTTATAGAGTTTGCGATTATTTCATTCGGTGATGATAGACATGTATTTTCTCAACATGCATCAATGAATGACAGGTTTAATGATTCGATGTATCAAACGCTGGTGGCTGGGATGAACAGATTCCTAGGTGGTCCTGCTAGGTGGCGGATGCACGGTGGGATTATGCTTGGCGTAAGCTTGCTTTTGTGTTTGCTGGTTGCCTTGGCTTTCGTCTTGCGTCACAAAAGAATTGCCAAGAAGGAGAAGTTATTTAAACCAAGCACCGAAATTGATTTGTTTCGCCAGGTACCAGGCAAATTAGATGTGAACTTGGCAAGTGAACTTGCCTTTATGAAGAGGAGGTTTGGAAAGCCTTCGGTTGAATATGGGGCAATGATGCTAAGTTTTATCAGGAAAGGTTATATGAATATAACGAAAGTTAATGCGGGTAAAAAGTGGACTGCAAGAAACACCTTAATTACAATATTGCGTAGGAAACCAAAAGAATCTTTAACAAATGCCGAGTCAATATTCTTTAACATAATAAAACGACAAGCCGCCTCAGGAGCAATTACAAAAAGACAATTGGACAAAGGTATGGCACTCCTGGGGACTGGGGTAATGGCCATGCACAAGTCAATCCAAGACAGAGTCGTAACCGAGGCAGTACAAGAAAGGCAGGTTCAGAACAAAGGTTATAAAAAGTATGTCAAGAATGTAGGTGTATGGATCACATTATCCATAGTCGCAGGTGTAATATCCACTGGTGTTGCTGTTGGAGTGTTGTTAAATTCCAGAGTAGGTCATGCTTTCGGGGCTTTATTTATTGTTGCTGGGATGTTTTTTGCTATCCCTGTAGTATTAAAAATTGTATCAAGGAAATATATCTTATTGACCCAGAAAGGTCAAGATGAATATGCACAATGGTTTGGCTTTTATAAATTTCTGAAAAGTAAAACACTTATGCGTGAAAAAAGTATAGTCGAGGTAGCAATTTGGGAGGAATTCCTTGTATATGCAACAGCTTTGGGTATAGCTAAAGAAGTTTTAAAGGCAATAGACCTATGTGGCATAGAATTAGGAACAAGCAACATGATGGATTCAAGACACCTCTGGAGGCGAAACTTTATGCGTTCAGGCAGCACTGGCGGCGGCGGTGGATCTGGCGGTGGCGGTTCCAGTTCTGGTGGAAGTTTCGGCGGCGGCGGTCGAGGTGGCGGTGGCGGTGGCGGCCGGCGCTAATAAGTTGAAAGGAGGAAAGATATGGGACTTTGGATAGGTCTAGGAGTAGGCGGAGCGGTATTGCTGTTGCTTATTCTGATGTACAACCGTCTGGTAAGGAAAAGAATGAAGGTCAGGAGTAACTTTGAACAAATAAAGGTCTTGGCAAAAAAGCGATTTGATCTTATTCCTAATCTGGTTGCAATTGTCAAAGGATACGCAAAGCACGAACGCGAGTTATTCGACAGTGTCGTAGCGGCACGAAACAGTGGCACAAGTGCTGGTGCACCACATGACTTGGCGGCTGCCGAGGCGGGATTGACAAATGCCTTGGGGCGGTTATTTGCATTGTCTGAGGCCTATCCAGATTTAAAGGCAAGTACAAACTTTCTAAGTCTGCAAGGGGATCTTAAGGATATTGAAAAAGCCATTTCAATATCTAGGCAAATTTATAATGACTCGGTTATGAGGTATAACGCCATAATCGCTACCATTCCGTTTAACATTGTTGCTGGGCTGTTCAGGTTCAAGAGTGCACAATTCTATGAAATAGCAAAAATTGAAACGGAAAATGTCAGGATAGAATTTTGAGCAAAGATTTTGGAGGAGGGTAAGGGATTCGAACCCTTGTGCGTTTGACCGCTAACGGTTTTCAAGACCGCCCCGTTATGACCACTTCGGTAACCCTCCAAACATTTAAGTATACACCAATTTGGCAATATAGTGCAAGCACTATATGCCTTGCGTTTTACTAACGCAAAACTTGGTCATACTTGTAAAGTGAAAACTAGGCAAGAAGAGCGAAACGAAAAGTACCTTGAATATGTAAAAAGCATCTCTCCAAAAAGTAAGATGTGGCCTTCTTTGCTGTGGGCGTTTCTGGTTGGCGGCTTGATTTGTATAGTTGGTCAGGGATTGTATATGCTGTATGAACACATTACACCATATGATGCATTGGGTGTTGGTGGTTTAGTTGCGGTAACCTTGATTGGAATTGCAGCGATTTTAACAGGCCTAGGGGTATATGACAAAATAGGAAAGTTTGCAGGCGGCGGATCGATAATTCCAATAACTGGGTTTTCGAATGCTGCCACCGCTGCGGCGATGGAGCATCGTAAAGAGGGCATAATCTTTGGAACCATGACAAACATGTTTAAAATTGTTGGGCCTGTCTTGGTCGCTGGTGTAGCGTTAAGCATGCTGGTTGGGTTTATCTATTGGATAATCTGGTTGTTCTAGGAGGTTGAAATGTCGCAAACGATTTTTCTTAAAAATCCTGCATATATTGTTGGCTCGTTTTCTGTGGCAGGTAAAAGGGAAAAACAAGGCCCGTTGGGGACTACCTTTAATATCACCGAAGAAGACGAATACTTTGGACAAAATACGCACGAACGAGCCGAATGCGAGATGTTCAAAATGGCACTTGAAGGTGCGATAGGGGACAGTAAAATTTCCGAGGACAAAATCGAAGTGATGTTGGCAGGGGATTTGTTAAACCAAATAACCAGCTCGTCTTTCGCTGCCAGGGATTTCGATATTCCGTTCATAGGCCTCTATGGGGCGTGTTCAACGATGGCACTTTCTTTGGCGGTTGGGTCATTGTTAGTTTCGGGTGGATTTGTGAAAAATGCGGTTCTAGCCAGTGGCTCGCACTTTGGTACGGCAGAGCGTCAATATCGCATGCCGCTAGAGCTCGGTTCAACACGCCCCCCAACAGCCCAATGGACGGCAACGGGCGTAGGGGCAACAGTTCTTTCTGACGGTGCAGTCAAGGGTTCACCCCGCATTACTGCGGTAACATTTGGTAAGGTAGTTGACTGGGGTGAGGTAGATGTTAATAACATGGGTTCGGCAATGGCTCCTGCAACGGCCGATACAATTACCCGCCATTTGCGAGGAACCAAGACAAAGCCAGAGGACTACGATGCGATATATACTGGAGATCTCGGCATACTGGGAAGTAAAATTTTGAGAAAATTACTCAAAGATGAAAAAATTAATATATCAAAAGTTCATCGCGATTGCGGTGAGATGTTATACTCCGAAAAGCAAAATAGGACACAATGGCAGGGGGCATCGGGGTGTGGGTGCAGTGCGATTGTATTGAACGGATACATTATGGGTAAGCTGCAACGGGGTGAGTACAAGAAAATTCTGTTTGTGGCCACGGGGGCGTTACTAAGTCCCGTTTCAAGTTTTCAAGGAAATACAATCCCAGGTATCGCACATGCGGTTGTTATCGAGGGTTGATTTTAATATGACTAAAAAAGTCCTTGCAATAATTTAGCGTTTGGTGTATGCTTCTCTAATATAGAAAGGAGAGGGATACTATGAACTTGGTAGATGTAATCGAGCGAGAGCAAATTGGCGACAGAGAAGTGCCTAAATTTAATGTAGGTGATACCGTCAAGGTGCACTTTAAAATTGTCGAGGGGAACAAAGAGCGTGTTCAGATTTTCGAGGGACTTGTAATCGCAAAGCGTAACGGCGGAATTCGCGAGACATTTACCGTGCGTAAAATTAGTTTTGGCGTTGGGGTCGAAAGAACCTTCCCCTTGCACAGTCCACGAATAGACAAAGTTGTTGTTGTCCGTGAAGGTGCTGTTCGTCGTGCTAAGTTATATTATGTCCGTGACCTGACTGGTAAAGCAGCAACTCGTGTAAAAGAGAAAAAGCGTGACAGTGCAAAAGCACCTGTTAAAAAGGCAGCTGCTGCAAAAAAACCTGCAACAAAGAAAGTTGAAAAGACAGAGGTGCAAGATGAACCCGTGGCATGATATTGACGAAAAATTTGTAAAAGAAGACGAGTTCTTTGTAGTTGTTGAAATTAAAAAAGGCAGTCGACTAAAGTATGAAGTTGACAAGGAAACAGGTCTTTTAGTGCTGGACAGAGTATTGGCAACAGCAACACACTATCCATGTAACTATGGTTTTATCCCAAGAACGCTATCCGAAGATGGAGATGCTTTGGATGTCCTAGTTCTTATGAGTGAACCTGTTGAACCAATGTCAATTATAAAGTGTACCCCTGTGGGAGTCCTGGAAATGATTGACGATGGCGAGCGTGACGAGAAAATCATCGCTGTCCCTCTGCACAAGAAAGGAATCTATCGAAAACCTCTAACAGATATCAGTCAAGTCAACCCAGACTTCATCGATGAAATTAGTCACTTCATGCAGGTGTACAAAGGGGTAGGGGATGGCAGTGTGGTTGAAATCTTGCCTGTTCAAGGCAAGGCCGAGGCAAAAAAAATTATCAAAGAAGCAAAGGGGCTTTATGCGAAAACTTTCGCCAAGGACTAAAAGTCCTTGCAAAGACGAAATTTATCAAGTAAACTAGCTATCATCTTCGCAAGGAACACCTTGCCAAAGACCATGAGGAGGAAAAAATGAAGAAACAATATGAACTAATGCTGATTCTTGACAGTGGCAAAACGGACGAAAAGCGTACCGCACTTGTTGACATGGTCAAGAAGATGGCAGGAAGCGGTGTTCGCGTCGAGAAATTGGGCTTGCGTAAATTCAGCGTACCAATTAATTACAAGGCAGAAGGATATTACCAC
>WRBH01000010.1 GCA_009784665.1 Bacillota bacterium
AATATTGGTAGACAGGCAAGAAGACCAAAAAGTCCAACTACTCAGTATGTCTATCGAAGATCTAGAATTGTCCCCAAGGTCAAGTAACTGCTTGAAGCGTGCTTCAATTAACACAATAGAGGACCTGACAAGCAAGACCAAGACCGAAATGATGCGTGTTCGAAACTTGGGATCTAAGTCCCTTGACGAAATTATACTAAAGCTGGAACAACTTGGCCTTTACTTAAAGGCCGACGAAGATGAAGAAGCATAATTCATCATTCGTCCACCCTAAAATAGGAGGAATAAAATGAAACCGAAAAAACTTGGAAGACCAACCGACCAAAGACTTGCAATCCTGCGTAATCAGGTCAGTGTGTTACTGTGGAATGGTCGTCTTGAGACCACCGTTACGCGGGCAAAATCCGTTCGTTCAGCTGCGGAAAAGATTTTGACCCAGGCAATCAGGACCTATATGGACACCCAAAAAGTGGATAAAGAGGTTGTAAACAGCAAAGGCGTCAAAGTAACAAAGAAAGTTCTTGTTGATGGACCACAGAAGTTGGCTGCTAGGCGTTCTATTATGGGCAAGGTTTATGATCTGCACGAAGTCAAGACCAAAGAGGAAACCAAGCGGGCCTTTACCGCCCGAACAAAAAACATTAATCATCCATTGATTGAAAAGATTTTCAACGAACTTGCACCGCGTTATGCAAAGCGGGCCAAGGAACTGGGCCAAGGTGGTGGATATACCCGTATCCTGCGTCTAGGAAACCGTCGCGGTGATGATGCTGAAATAGCTATAATTGAGCTCGTCTAAACATCACTCTTGACAACTGTATCAAAAACATGATAGACTTCCGTACATAAAGTAAAGGAGGTCTTTTATGTTTAGGCAAATGTTTCGTGAGGGACAAATCGAGGACTTGATGCTGAAAAAGGGAAGCAATAGTGTAATGCACTGCACAAAGTTGTGTAAGTTGTCTGAAGACGCAATGGGAAATGACAAAGAAGTTCACCAAAAATTTATTCAAGGATTCCCAGAGGCTACGAACAGACTCTATAATCCTGCCTTCAATCCACCAGATAAAAAGAGAACAATGACTCACTTTGTATGTCAACAATATTGCAAATCTAAACTTGGTCATAGCACTGGTAAGGTGCCTGTTGCAGAAGTCTTTGAAGGCAAGTGCCCGAACTATAACATGCTTGTTAAAACTGGACAACTGCAAGTGACAGAGTCGGAGTCAAGCCAAGAAGTCTAACCTCCAAAAGCAAGTTGCAAAACTTGCTTTTTTGTTGTATAATTTTGGTATGAAGAATAAAGAAAAGCAAGAAAAACATTCTGGTGATCACACTTGGGCAGGTCACATTCTTGATGGAATTGCACAGAATATTGGGAGTGTGTGCCGTGGAACAGGTGAAGTCGTAAAAAAGGTTGCCGAGGGTACGGTCGAGGCCGGCAAAGTTGTTGTGTCGTGTGTTGGGACAGTAGCTGGGGCGTGCCTAGAGGGTATTGGCGATGCGTGCGGAGGGATTTAAGCCTCTGATGCTTTATCTTCCAATGCTTTTATTTGCTTGATTAAGTTTCCTCGGGCCCCGATGTGGGTTAGGCATGTAAGTTTCATCTCGGAAAAGGGTTGATCTTTTGTAGGTTGTCCCCCTACATGGAAAGTAGGATATTCGCCTGTTTGGTCGACTGCATGTCCCCTGACCCTTCCAATATCAAGTCCACCGAAGGCATTTCGATGTATAATACCCTGAGTTGACAGCTTGGTGGTTACAAGCTTGTACTCTTTGCCAGTGGCTCGTGACACATACGGGACTACTTGATTCTTTTTTTTACTCATGATTCTTGTAACTCCCTTTCTTTGATTTGATTGATTAAATCTCTTCGTGCCCCGATGCGTGTAAATTTCAATTTCGCTGTCTGGGCAATTGGGCTTTCAGCATCTTTATCCGTGGCTTCATACGCTTTGCCACCAACAAGAGGAAAGTATTCCTCGCCGTATCTTGTTGTTTCTAGTTGGTATTGTTTACCGGTTGCTTGCGAAACATATGGGTCAATTTTTGTGTTAATATGGAAATATTATCATAACGGGTCGTATTTGTCAAGAGGCGACCGCTTCTTCTTGTTTGAAGACTTTGGCCTTGACCACTTTAGTCGCAAAACCTTCTTGTTTGTTAAAGTTAGCGTGCTTGGAAATGTATTCCTTTCGCGATTCAATATGGTCGCCCATCAGGGTAGAAATCAGTCTTTCCGCTTCGGCAACATCATCAAGAGTTACAAGGCACAGTTTCCGCGTTTTTGGGTTCATGGTGGTGTCCCACAGCTGGTCGGCATTCATTTCGCCAAGACCTTTGTATCGTTGGATTGTACCCTTGTTCTTGGATGTTAGTTGACGCAGTTCCTCGTCATCGTAGGCATACGCCGACCAGTCCTTTCGATACAGTTTGAACAATGGCGGCATTCCGATGTAGACATGTCCCTCGGTGATAAGTTCTTTCATGTAACGGTAAAAGAAGGTAAGTAGAATTGACCGTATATGTGCACCGTCCTGGTCCGCGTCAGCCATAATTATAACTTTGTGGTATTTCAAGTTGTCCAAGTTAAAATCTTCGCCTATTCCTGTGCCAATTGCACTGATTATCGTTCGGAATTCGTCATTATCCAGGATTTGGTCTAGACGCTTTTTTTCGACATTTAGAGGTTTACCCTTTAAAGGCAGGATGGCTTGGATGGACCTGTCCCGTGCAACCTTTGCTGTTCCACCTGCGGAATCACCCTCGACTATGAACAATTCGTTTAATTCAGGGCGACGACCGGTACATGCGGCCAGCTTTCCAATCAGAACTCCGCCGTCGATAGAGCTTTTCTGACGGGAGATTTCCTTGGCTTTTCGGGCGGATTCACGGGCTCGGGCGGCACCTTTTGCCTTGCTAAGAATGGAATCGAAGAGTTGTTGTTTCTTTTTGTTCTTGTCATAATCGCTGAAATGCTCCATTAATGATGCATATGTGAACATTTCTACTTCTGTTTTTGCCTCGACATTACCAAGCTTTGTTTTGGTTTGACCTTCGAACTGGACTTCTTTCATTTTGATGGACAGAACGGCGGTTAGGCCCTCGCGATAGTCGTCACCAATCAGTGGAGCGTCTTTGTCCTTTATTAGGTTATTGTTTTTTGCAATTTGGTTGAACGCACGGGTTAGTGCCATTCTGAAGCCCGTTTCGTGGGTTCCGCCCTCGGATGTGGGAATATTGTTGACATAGCTGAAGACCGATTCCGTGTAGCTGTCATTATGCTGGATCGAGAATGCAATTGGCATTCCGGTGCCGCTGCCCGAACCTTCGCATAGGAATGGGGTAGGGTAGATAGGGGTTTTGGATTCGTTCAGGTATTCAACGAAATCACTTAAACCGCCCTCGAACCGGAAGATTGCTGAGGATATCTCGCCATCTTCGTTGTCTTCTTCGATGCGTTCGTCGTAAAAGTTAATTTGGACACCTTTGTTCAGGAATGCCAACTCTTTCAATCGTTTTGCTACGATATCGTTGCTGAACTCGGTGCCTTTGAACATTGCCTTGTCGGGCAAAAAGTGTACCAGTGTTCCTTGTTTATCCGTCTTGCCAACAACTTTTAGGGGGGCGTCCGCGGTACCATATTGCATTTTTTTATTGTCTAGGGTTTTTGGACTGAAGCGAATGTGGTGTGTTTTGCCGTTCTTGAAAACCTTGACATCACACCAAGCGGATAGAGCATTGGTTACGGATGCACCAACACCGTGCAGGCCACCACTGAATTTATAGTTATCGCCGCCATCAAATTTTCCACCAGCATGCAGTTGGGTGAATACAACCTCGACACCGCTGACTTTTAGTTGTGGGTGGAGGTCAACGGGGATACCTCGGCCATCGTCCTCGACTGAGGCGGAGCCATCTTTATGTAATTTAACCGTCATTTGTGTTCCATGACCGTTCGCCAATTCGTCAATCGAGTTATCGACAATTTCCCACAGCAAGTGGTGAAAACCTTTTGACCCCGTTGTGCCGATATACATACCTGGACGCATTCGGACGGCGTTCAGACCCTCTAGGATTTGGATCTTACTGCTGGTATATTCGTGTGCCATGTGGTAAGGCTAGCATAATTTAAAGGCTTTGGCAAATGATTGTTCCACAACGCTTCAACAGGGGTCTCGCTCTACCCACGCTTGGCTTTAGTCAAGAAAAAAATTTGAATAAAAATTTCGTGAATTCCATGGGGGTTTTCATGGGGGTTTTCGCCCGCACCCCACCCCCTCGGTAACTCGCACTCAAATTCCTTCCAATTTTCTGTCCTCGGAAATTCTCAGTCGTTGAGTGACTTCTTGCCTCGGGGTTTTTCATGTTTGCAGTATATCACATGATTTTAGAATTAGGATGGGGATGTGACAGAATTCAACTTGTTGGTGAAAGATTGTTATCCTTCTTCGCCAGCCATATAGCCAACGGTTACTTCGAAAAATCTGGCTAGAGTTATAACATGTTTTAAAGATGGGTCGTTGTGACCAGCCTCCCATTTGGTTATAGAGGCCTGTGGAATTCCCGTTTGCCTGCCCAGTTCGGACTGATTCAATCCTTCTTCAAGGCGAAGTTCTTTTAATCTGTCAGCAAAGTCTGGCATGTATTAAGTATTAACTATTTGTGAAAAAGTGCTTGCATCTAGTAAAATATTACTAGATAATTGAGGATGAAGTTATATTTGGTCGAGAAAGAATTGATATCAGATTTATTGGAGAGGCAGGAGGGGATTGAAATCCCAAATGTAAGGTTGATGAGTGACGAAGAGATTGACTTTGACCCTATTGTTGATGGAAGTATATTTAGGAAGGCATTTCTGGATAGGGAGGTTTCTGCTAAATTTGCCGTGGTCTTAGTATGATTAGTGTGGTATAGTGGGGTATGAAACAAAGTCAAATTTATGGACTAGTTGCAATTGGATTTGGGGTGTTGATTATGGCACTTGTGAATGTGCCGTTTTTTGCGATTATACATACAGACCCATTTAATAATTGGAGGAATGCCAACTATTTTCCCATTTTTAGGATACTTGAATTCACGGACACTGGGTTTACCGTGTTCTGGAATCTGACCGCTATATTTGGGCTGATTTCATTTGCACTAGGGATTTTGCTAATTGGCTTTGGAGCAATGTTGTTGCTGGGTAAGTGGGATAGGTTGTTAAAATTTTACAAGCCCATGATGGCATTAGTTTCGTTGGTTGTCTTGGCGACGGGCATATTTGCGTTGATCCAGGGGGCATCATTTAGAGGTAATAATCAGTTTTTTTGGAGAGGGGCACATGTCGGGGCATATTTTTTTACCGTGCTTGGGGCTGTTGGAATTTTGCATGTTTTGAAAAAACGGCTTTGGACAAAACAAGTTTCAAAATTCGTAGCAGAGTTCTTTAATCCGAACAGGCGGTTCGATGAAGAGGAAGATGAGGAATAAATGTTCGCTTGACTTATCCCCTTAAATTTGCCATGATAGTGTCATGAGTGATGAAAAAGACGAGAATATCATCCACAACATAGACGAGGTTGTCAAAATTTCCGACGCGGATTTGGCGGCGGATGCGGCAAAAGAGGCTGCGGATGCTGAGGCGGCGAAGGTGGCTTATAAGAGTATGGACAAGGCAAAGGCTAAGCGATCTTATGGCGGTGGCGGTGACAAAGCAGAGGAAATAAAGACAGAAGAAGGCGGAATCCTGATACACAAGAATCTAAGTCAGGTGATGCACGAGAGCATGATTCCATATTCCGAATTCGTTATTCTGGACAGGGCATTGCCAAGGGTAGAGGATGGCTTGAAGCCCGTTCAACGAAGAATTTTATATACTATGAACGAGTTAGGGTTGATGCCAGAAAAGCCGTTTAGAAAGTCTGCGGCAATCGTTGGTGAGTGTCTGGGTAAATACCACCCGCATGGGGACACATCGGTTTATGATGCAATGGTAAGGATGGCCCAGCCATTCAATATGAATATGCCACTTGTAACGGGGCAGGGTAACTTTGGTAATGAAGATGGGGATTCTCCTGCGGCGATGAGGTATACCGAGGCGAAACTGTCACCTCTTGCGTTAGAGTTACTGCGCGATATTGAAAAAGACACTGTTCCATTCAGTTTGACATATGATGACCGAAATACTGAACCAGATGTATTGCCAGGAAGATATCCAAACTTGCTTACCAATGGTGCTACTGGTATTGCGGTTGGTTTGGCGACGAATATACCTCCTCATAATTTGGGAGAGGTTATTGATGCACATATTGCTTATATTGACAATCCTCGTATTACACTTGGCCAAGTTATGAAGATAATCAAAGGGCCTGATTTTCCAACTGCGGGCTTTATTGTGGTGGGGGATGACCTGACGCAAGCCTATAAGACAGGAAAAGGCCGTGTTATAATGCGGGGTAAGGTTCACATCGAGGTCGAGGGTAATGACCGGAGATCCATCGTTGTATCCGAATTTCCGTATCAAGTAAATAAGGTTACATGGCAGAAGGCTCTTCCCTTGGTTCGTGAGGCGAAAAAAGGTGCATTGCAAGGGATTCAGGAGATAAAGGATGAATCCGACAGGAATGGGGCTAGGGTTGTCCTGAAGATCAAAAATGGCTTTGATGCTAAGGAGATTGTGGATATGCTGTATAAGCATACTAACTTGCAGACAAATTTTAATATAAACACGGTTGCGATTGCTAACGGCAAGCCTAAACTGCTTGGTTTGATGCAGCTGATCCAATATTATTGCGAATATCAGCGCGAGGTAATCTACAAGCGTTCAATGCATGACTTGCATAATGCTAGGGACAGGGCACATATTGTTGAGGGTCTCCTGGTCGCCATTAAAAACATTGACGAGGTCGTGCGAATTATAAAGACAAGTAAACACACAACCGAGGCCCGCCAAAGGTTACGGGACACATTTAGCCTAAGCGAGAAACAAGCACAGGCTATCCTAGATTTAAGGCTGGCGAGGCTGACAAGCCTTGAAGTTTATAAGTTAGAGCAGGAATTAGAAGACCTGAAAAAGATTATCGCAAAGTTGGAGAAGATTATTGCATCAAAACGATTGCAATACGAGGAAGTCAAGAAAGAGTTATTAGAGATTAAGAGAAAATATAAAGTCGAGAGAAGAAGTAGAGTTCTGAGGAGCTTAGAGGAAACGCCAATCACTGCCGATGATGATGCCAAGCCAATTGAGGAGGTTGTTGTAACCTTGACCGCTGCGGGAACTATTAAAAGGATGGACAAAAAGCACTACAGCATGTCTAATACCGAATTCAAGGCGGGAATGAAGACCAGTGATGCGAATTTGGTTGTTATCCAGACTCAGACTGACAAGATGTTGTACATCTTTACGGACAGGGCGAATACATACAAGTTGGAAATTTCGGACATTCCGGAATGCAAGCTGCGTGACAAGGGTGTGTTCCTGAATAAGATCTTTAAGCTGGCGGGGGAGGGTGAGAAGCCAATCGCAATATACGAGATTGTTCATGAACAACTGCCTGGGGCTGAAGGGGTTGAGAGTAAGTTAACCTCTGAACTGGTGTGGTTGTCGAAATTTGGCATGATAAAGCGCAGTACATGGGTGGAATCCTGTGCAATTCAAAAGTCTATATTCCAAAGCGGAAAGTTGAACGATGGTGACGAATTGCTGCGTGTTGATGAATTCAAGCCGAGCGATACCATAATGTTACTGAGCTCCAGTGGTAGTATCCTGCACGCACAAACCAACGATGTGCCTGTTCAAGGTAGAATTGCAGGGGGGGTAAAGGGTATTAACATGGAGGAAGGGGTGCTGGCCGTATGTAATACGGTGTCTAAGCGTAATGGGTTCATAGTGGCAATTACCAACAAGGGTAATATCAAGAGGACCCCAGTTAAAGACATAGATAAAATGGTTCGTTACAGAAAAGGTTTGATGTTTGGGCCGGCGTTGAGTGCGGGCGAGAAATATGTCTTCGGTGCGGTTGTCAAAGGCGAGGAAGATTTGGTGGCACAAACCGCGGACGGGCGTGTTGTTCATATCCCTGTTGCTGGCATCAAAGAGGGTGACCGTACGGCTAAATTCAAGCAAAAGCTGGGTGATAACATTGTTTCGGCGTGGATACATCGTAGGAAGAGGAATAATTAATCGTGAAGTTACTGGGAATTGATTATGGGTTGAAGAGGATTGGTCTTGCGACGGCAGTGGCGGGAGTTGCCAGTCCCTTTTTGACGATTGAGAATCGAGGCGAAAAAAAGAATCTATCAAGGTTATTGGAGATAATAAAGAGCGAAAGGATAGAGAAGATAGTTGTGGGTGATGGGTTTCGCGAGTTTGGGGAATTGTTAGGTGAGGTAAGTGGGTTAGAGGTTGTGTTCGTTGACGAGAGACTAAGCAGCTGGGAGGCGGAAGAACATATTCGCAACAACTTGGGAATTATTAAGAGGGAGAAGGTTAAAGAATTGATTGACAAGATGGCGGCGGTCATGATACTAAACAATTATATTGGAGGTGCAGTATGAGTAAAGATGTAAGCTTATTGAAGCAATTGTTGGACGAAAAAAATGACGACAACATTTTCTTGTTTGATGAAGCTGGGGAGAGTGTCGAGTTAGAACAAATCGCGATAATTCCACATAATGACGAGTTGTTTGCATTGCTGCGACCACTTGACGCGGATGAAGATGCAGCGGCAGTATTCAGGATTATTACCGATGACGAGGAAAGCATAGAGTCTGTTGAGGACGAAGATTTGGCGATGCAGATTCTGAAAATGTACAACGAGCAAATCGAGGAGAATTAGAAGCATACACATAGTGTATGGCCGGAGGCATAAAGGTGGAGTATATCAGGGAAAAAGCACACGGCTTGCAGCAGAGCGAGCTGTATTTTCAGGCTCAAGAAATAAAGTTAAGAGAAGAAATGGAGAGAATCTGGTCTTCTGGGAATGTGGTTAAAGAACAAGCTTGCTTGAAGGAATTAAGTGTTAAGTCGTCTGAGGTGCGGGAAAAGTTAGCGGAAACAAGAGAGCGACGAATAAACTTGAAGCAAGCCACACTATTTAATTTAGTGAAGGATAGGTCAGTAGGGAGCGAGCTTGATAAAATGTTGTCCGTTTCCTATCACGAGGATGAGAAAGTTCAGGCAAGCATGAATGACATCTTCCATGATGTTCTGGAAGGACTGTGCAGTAGGAGTGTCAGGGGAGGGGCAGGCGCACTTGTTCAAATGGAAGATTTGTACTACGAGTGGGAGAAGAGTCCTTTATTGGCCGAGGTATTAGACCATTTGACAATGAAAGAGATTGTTCTTTACTTTGCCAAGTTTTCTTCTGGTGATTTGACGCTTGAATTTATAAGAGAGGTTATCTCTATAAAAGACAGGCCACCTTATGATCTTTTGAGTAACGATGAATTAGCTGGGTTAATTAAACAAGCAGCAAGCGGAGTATCACTTTCAGAGGTCAAGGCAATGGCGAATCCGCTGTGGGCGAATGCTTTTAGAAAGGAACTAGACGGTGGTCAGGAGATTGGTTAGTAGGGTAGGCATTGACAAAACTGCGAATTTATGACATAGTATAATTTGTGGGTAAATCAATATTGACAGAGGCAATCCAAGAGGTTGAGTATAAAATAAACAGGGAAATCTCGGAGAAATATCCAGGTATCCCTCTTTTGCAATTACCAATTGCAACATGGTACGAGGAGCCAGTGATTGTCGACCCGAGAGAGAAATCAGCCGAAGGTATAAGGGATAACATAAATCGTGAATTTTCGGACTGCCGGAAAACTTGCCCTGATACATATCATGTACACAGCATTTGGGGACAAACTGACTTAGGCAGGATCACGAAAATAATCGAGAGTTACAAACAAGTTCCCGAAAATCACGGAAGATTGCGACAGGTTTTTCCAGATTTAACTCTAGCGGTAAAAACTTATAAATCAGGATGTAGTGCAACACACGCAAATGACCGAATTGATGATATAGGGGTCGAGGTTCAATATATGGATTCTGCTATTTACTTTGGCAAGAGGGCGGGTGACCCGCTATATAAATTGCGAAGACTTATCCTGTCAAAGCCTGAATCGGAAGTTACCGCCGAAGATCTTGAACTTGCGGAACTATATCTGTGGGGAGAGCAACATTTAAATAAGGTAGTGGCACCTTTAACAGACAGGGCAGAGCATTTGCCGATGCTGAACAATTATATCCTGCGGTCAGAATTCCCAAATTTTAAAGAAATGCCTATGAGGGCTAATAATAATTACAATCCAGCCCTAGTTCGTAACCTGAATAATAAGAGGAATTATGTGGACTGGCAAATTCTGAATCGAGCCTTGAGAGAATTGCCTCAGGAAATGTTGACCGGGGTTCAGGATAGGCTTGTAGCCGGGGCGGTGGAGGCTTTTCCAAGCATTGTAGTGGATAGAATCTAGTAAACTTTGGCGTATTCTTCCAGTGGTATGGTTGCTTGACTGTGTTTTCCAGGTTCAAAGTATTTTGCACATTTTTCTAGCTCGGAGATTGTGAACATGGAAAGACGCCTTGGGTCCGTGGAAAATGTTGTTATGATTTCGATTCCATCAATATTACATGGTGCGGTTACAATTACATTGTATTTTGCTCTTATGACACCGTAGCCTTTATAGTTCAGGTCTCTGTAGGCTGCATTGATTCTGGACAGTCTCTTATCTGAGTCATCCTCTTCATGGTACTCAAGCTCCATATAGAATTGTATATTAAGTTTTGGTAATTGTCAAATTCCTGCTTGACCAATTTAGCGATGTGTGCTAGAATGCATAATTCTTGTGCTCGGGAAGTCTAAAAGGAGGCCGAAATGGCAGTAATAAGTATGAAGCAGTTGTTGGAGGCTGGGGTTCACTTTGGGCACCAGACCACCAAATGGAACCCAAAAATGAAGCCGTATATTTATACGACGCGTCAGGGCGTACATATTTTGAATCTTGAAAAATCAACGGTTCTTATCGACCAGGCGTACGAATTTATTCGTGACCAGGTTGGAATGGGTAAAAAGGTTTTGTTCGTTGGTACAAAAAAACAAGCGGAAGAGGCAATCAAGACCGAAGCTTTGCGTTGTGGTATGTTCTATGTAAACAGCCGTTGGCTGGGTGGAACCTTGACCAATTTCGAAACGATTCGTTCAAGAGTGGACCGCATGAACAAGTTGCACCAAATGGAAAAAATGGGCGAGTTCGCGTACCTTCCTAAAAAGGAAGTCATAAAATTACTTGACGAGCGTGACAAGCTGGAGCGAAACCTGCGCGGTATTGCCGACATGACAACAATGCCAGGCGTTATGGTCGTTGTTGATTCAAAGAAAGAGCAAATCGCAATCAAGGAGGCGAGGAAACTGCGAATCCCTGTTGTTGGGATTATTGATACGAACTGTGACCCGGATGATGTGGATGTTATTATCCCAGCAAACGACGATGCGATTCGTTCCATCCAGTTGATTGTTACGGCTCTGGCGGACGCCGTTATCGAGGCAAAAGAGGGTGTTGAGTTGCGTGCTCGTACGAAAGACGACAATGTATCAATGAGTGATGTTATCAAATCAAAAGAAGTAATGGAACAAGCCGAGGCCAAAGATGCAGAAGAAGAAGCTGAAGAAGAGCAGCCAAAGCCAAAAGCCAAGGCAAAGCCAAAAACTGAAGAAACTAAATCGTAAAATTAAAAGGGGTACATTATGAGCGACATTTTGAAATTAAAAAACCAGACAGGTGCGGGGCTGATGGATTGTAAAGCGGCACTGGCCGAAACCAAAAATGATTATGAAAAGGCAGTGGCGTTGCTGCGTGAGCGTGGCTTGGCTAAAGCTGCGAAAAAAGAGGGTAGTGACCGAATCAATAGTGAGGGTTGGATATTTACTTATGCTCACCAAGGGGCAGGTCGAATTGTTACCATTGTTGAAATTAACTGTGAAACTGACTTTGCCGCTAAGGCCGAGCAGTTCCAGCAACTTGGAAAAGATGTCGCCATGCACATTGCGGCGGCAAACCCAATGTTCTTGGATGAAACCCAAGTGCCTCAGGCGACACTTGCAGCAGAACAGGAAATCTTTAAAAAGCAAGCTTTGAACGAAGGCAAGCCAGAAAAAGTTGTCGAGCGTATGGTTGAGGGGCGCGTCAAGAAGTACTATGAAGAGGTTTGTCTTGTTCACCAGCCATTTGTCAAAGACCCATCAAAAACAGTGGGACAATTGGTTACCGAAACAATTGCAGTTATTGGCGAGAAGATTTCTATTCGTCGTTTCGTTCGTTGGGAAGTGGGTGAGGGACTTGCAAAAAAAGAAGAGAACTTTGCAGAGGAAGTTGCAAAGCAGACAAAAAAGAAGTAAGTAGAGCTTCAAGTAAAAAAAGCCCGTAAGGGCTTTTTTTCGTGAACTAGAATTCTCCGTGGCTCTCAAAGCAGCACTTGTTCCACTCGCCGTGGCGTCCATGTTCTTCACGCTCGCCTCGACCACACTCGCGGCCTTCGTGTTGGCGTTCTTCGTGACGGTGGCAACCGCAACGGTGCTCGCGCCTCTCTTCACGACGCTCTTCCCAGCGACAGCGCATTTCGCAACGGCAGACACGCTTTGGGCGACGCTCTTCTTCGCGTTCACATGGAATTTGTCTCCAGCCGCAGTGACGCGGGCGGTGGCAACCACAGTGGTGACGACGCTCTCCACAGAACAGTTCTCTTAAACAGTGACCAAACATATTTTCCCTCCTGAGGTAGATTTGGGTCTTTCAACCCTTGTCTCAGGATATGAGGGGATAGGTAAATCAGTTCCTGATTATCGCATTTGAAAGTAAAGATGCACGCCCGTCAGTATTTATCGCACGAATTCGGATAAGACTTCCCACAGGAATACGATCAAGATCCCAAGTTGAAAGGTTCATAAAGTTTGTGTTACCTGATGTACGGAAATGCTCGCCATTAACATATATACGATATGCGTTTGACCCTGTGACATGCGACCACGCCAGACGATTGGATAGATCAAATCTGAAGTTTGTTGGTGTTCCAAGGGTAGATGGTACATTGAATGTGATTGTGGGTTCGTTATTGGTTAATGCGGATTGAAGAACTGAAATACCATTACCAAGGGCACGAACTTGAACGGTGTACAGGCCAGGGAATACGGAAGGAACATTTTGCAAGTTGAAGATGTTGTGATTTGCCTCGGCAGCTCCAACTCGACGACCGTCCAGGTATATTCCGTATCCAAGTGCGTTTGGGACGCTGTCCCATGTGATTACTGCCCCCGCTCCGTCATTGGTGGTTAAGTTTTGCGGGACGGTCAGTTGTATGGGTTCTATCACAAATTCGGCAAATGGGGAAGTTAGGGATTCTTGGCCTGCCCATCGGGATAAGGCAATTGCTTGGACACGCAGAGGACCAGTTCCGTTGTTTATTAATTGTTCGGCTGAAAAAGTGAGATGTGTTGCGGTCAATGAGTTATTAATAAGGGTGTTCCCTATGAAAACGGTGTATCTGATAGCATCAAACTGGTCTGCGATTTCAAACAGAGTATCCCCTGAAAAAATAGATGGTTCATCCCATCTTAATGTCAGTGTGTTTGAATCGAATCGAAGGTTTCCTGGTGCATCGACTCTTGTCGCGATTTGATGGCGGTCATTGCATCCAGTTAAGATGACCATCATCGGCAGGATGAGGGCGAGGGTTAACATGGTAAAGATTAGCTTTTTCATGAATAAGTATATCTCCTCTTGAAAATTTTTTCAAAACTTTTTTTCAAAATCTCTGGGGGTTTTTCTGGGGGTTTTTGTGAAAACTGGGGTAGCACTGCCTAGGTTATGTGATAGTATATCACGGATTTTTTTGAATGCAAGGTTTTGCGACAAGATTAAACTTTGCGGTGAGTGCAGGATACTTGATTGGGCTTGAGGAAGTATAGTATACTTGATATATGCTTGAGCAATTTGGATTGGAAAAGTTATATGCCGATGGTGCAGGACCAACAGTAGTCGTAGGTCTGAGTGGGGGGGTGGACAGCAGTGTGTCCACCGCAATTTTGCAGTGGCAAGGATATAGGGTTGTTGGCCTGTTTATGAAAAATTGGGAAGAAGAGGGTCCAGATGGATGTTGTACTGCCGCGGCGGATTACGAGGATGTCAAGGCTGTCGCTGATCACTTGGGAATTCCGTACTATTCAATTAACTTTGCGGATAAGTACATGGACGAAGTTTTTAAACATTTTCTGTCTGCGCTGGAGCAAGGATATACCCCGAATCCAGATATCTTGTGTAATCGAGAGATTAAGTTTGGACATTTTGCTGCTCATGCCCTGACAATTGGTGAATTCATCGCAACTGGGCATTATGCCCAGGTAAGTAGGGGAGTGTTACGAAAGGGGGCTGACGAGGGCAAGGATCAGTCATATTTTCTGTGTGGTGTAAATTCTGGGCAGCTGGAGAAAGTATTGTTCCCTGTGGGTGGACTTGAAAAATCTCAGGTGCGTAAGATTGCAGAGATTTTGGAATTACCTGTTGCCCAGAAAAAAGATTCGACAGGAATTTGTTTCATTGGTGAGCGTAAGTTTAGGGAATTTTTGACGAATTACCTGGGGACTAAAGAAGGTGATATAAAAGATCTTGACGGGGAAGTGGTTGGAAAGCATGTCGGGTTGATGCATTATACAATTGGGCAGAAGAAAGGTCTGGGGATTGGGGGGCGACCAGGGGCCAAGGAAGGTGAGGGCTGGATTGTTATTCGTAAAGACCTAAAAGATAATGTTCTATGGGTCAGTAACGGCGAGTGTGAGGAATTATTCAGTAAAGAACTAGCCGCCACCGAATTTAATTGGATATCAGGAAAACCTCCTGCCAATAAATTTCGTGCAGCTGCAAAAATTCGCTATCGCCAAATTGATCAGCCTTGCGAGGTCGAAGTAGTGGGGGATAGTGTAAGAATTATTTTCGATCAGCCGCAGAGAGCAGTCACACCAGGGCAATGGGTGGCTCTGTACGATGGTGATGTGTGTTTAGGAGGTGGAATCATTGGATGAGTTATTGCAATGGTATGCAGGGATAAGGTTGAAGGCGGCCGAGTATGACGAAAGGAAAGACAATCTGACACTGAAATTCATACATCAAGAAGAAGTCAGCGACGAATTCAAACAAGATCTAGAGAAATGGATAGAGGCGAACTTGGGTGATTACAGGGTTGCGTCGGAGTTTGATAAGCCCTATATTGACGAGGATATGTTGGGGTTAAAGATTAAAAATCTGCTAGTTGGGAATTGGGGAGTATTACTTGTGGGGCTATTGGATGAGGATATAGTGATCAGTTACGAAGGGGGCGAATACAAGATTGATTTGCACTTGCCACAGGATGTAGGCGAGTATATCCGTCAGACTACTATATTTCGTGGTTTCATAGATGGTTTGGCCCAGGATTACTTTGCGGAGTTCTTGGTTAATTGGGTTGATAAACCGTCTGAGGGGGGTGGCTCTATTGAGGAGCTGGAAAAGTATATGGCTGATTTTGTGCCACAGCAACGGGTGAACAAAACAATGCATATCAGAGGTCTGGAGTATTACCTGGGACGACCGATAAAAGAGCGTCCTATAAGAATTGAGTTCTTGCGTATCTCGCCGCATGAACAGGTTATCGCGGGCAAGATAATGTTTTTGGCACAAAAAACATTCAAGAAGAAAACCGATGACGGGGAAGAGGAAAAGCCGTATTGGACCTTTGTTCTGGACGATGGTAAGAGCAGGGCCCAATGTGTGTTCTTTCCAAATCAAAAATCAAAACCACTGTTTGAAAAACTGGTCGATGGAACAGTAATCGCCGCAATCGGGAATTTCAGCGAGCGTAACGGCCGTACATCCTTTCGGGTCTCGGGCATTAGCTTTTGTGAACTCTAGATCCTGCGGCGGATACCATCAAGGGCGTTTTTTTCTAGGCGGGAAACTTGGGCTTGAGAAATGCCGACCTCGCGGCTGACTTCTACTTGGGTGAGGCCAGAAAAATATCGCATGGTCAGGATTTGTCGTTCTCGCTGGCCCAGAGATTTAATCGCACCACCCAGCATCAGGTCCTCGACCCAATCGTCGGATGTTTTTGATGGAGAGGCAATCCGTTCCAGCATCGTGACCGCTCGGTTACCATCTTCTAGAATTTGATCATCAAGAGATAAAGTTGTACTTGTGGCATTTAGGGCAAAGTAAACGGCCCGATAGGTTTCTCCTATTTCGGTTGCTATTTCATCGATTGAAGGCTCTCGGTCCATGAATTTTTGAAGGTTTTCTTTGGCGACCAATGCTTTGTATGCGGTATCACGCATACTGCGACTGACCCGCAGGCTGTTGGTATCCCGCAGAAATCTGCGAATTTCCCCCATGATCATTGGTACGGCATATGTTGAAAATTGTACTCCGAACTTGGAATCAAAGTTTTCGATTGCTTTTATCAGGCCAACGCATCCAACTTGGAATACATCATCCATTGAACCTTTTTTGCCGATATACTTTTGGATGACCGACAGGACTAGTCGCATGTTTGCAAAAATGAACTGCTGCCGTGTTTGTTCGTCTCCTGCTTGGATTCGTGTTAACATTTCCAATTGCTCGGCATTTGTAAACTTTGGCAGGGTAGAGGTATCCACCCCAACTATTTCAACTTTACTCATTCTATTTATTTTGCTCTATTGACAAAAGAAATATACTTGGGGTATAGTGTCTTGATTGGGGTTAAAGGCGAGGGAATCCGATGGACTTTGGACAGGATAAATTTCAAGTGATGTTGGTAGATGACATGGGGGATATTCCTGGTGTTGACTTGAGACAAGTTGTCAAAGATATGTTTGAAGATTACCCGGATATCAATGTTTATTTTGAGAGAATAAAACCAATGTGGGAGAGGTTGGCGAGGGTAAAAGAAATCGGCAAGATATCTAAACTGGATATGAATAACCCAGAAGATATGCAAGTGCTAAGGTTTATGGGTTTTGCTGATGTATTTTTGTTCGATGGAACATACAATGAAGGCGTATCAGTGCAGCAGTTACGGGAAAAATTGATTGATGTGTTACCAGCATACAAGGACAGAACTGCGGTTCTGGTAGGACAAGATGTTCGCAAAAATGTTGAAAAAACAGAAGCCGATGTGGTATATGAAAACAAATTTGATGCAATTTACAAATTTGCCATGGAAAAGTACAAAGAGTTCCAATTCCCAGAGGTTGAAGTCGATACCGATAAAAGTTTTTCAACCCTGACGCCAAAGCAGAAGGAGGATATGCAGTACTCCTTGAAGTTGGAAAGAATAGATCCAATGATAATGAAAAATAAGGAGCGATTATCGTTTCTGCTGGGCAGGAGGGCGTCCCCTTCGATAATGAGGGATGGTGATTGAAAGGCGGATATTGACAAATAGTGGTCGGAATGATATAATGTGTGATGAGTGAAACAAGGTTTGTTGACAATATTCTTGGACTTAATGATAGTTCAGTATATTCTAAAGGAAGTTTTGGTACCAAGGTCGAGTATGTGGAGAAGCTTAGGACTGCCTATAAGCCTCTGAAAGAAGGGGTTATTGCCGATGAAGCCACCCTTAAGTACATTGGTGACGATGCATTCTATAGCTTTATAACCGACTACAGAGCATGGCTTGTTCGTAATAGTGATGGAGATAATGTACAGAGGTACTATAAAGATCATATGGAAACTTGGCAAAAGAACATGGCTAGTCATTTGCCAGGCGGGACAAAGTTGCAAAAAGAGGCTATGGGCGAGGTCGCGAATTTGATGAAATCCGAAGGTGTCAAGATGTTTGTCGGTATTAAAGACCCAGGCAGGCAGCAGGAAAGGCCTATGACATCGACACTTTATAAAGCGCCTCGTGATACAAGTAATTTGGGAATAGACCTTGTCGAGGTAGTGCTAGAGTTGGGTGGATATTCGCTGGATGCGTTTAAGAGCGAATCCGCGAAGAGGCAGTTAATGGATATTGTGCGTGACAGTTTTATTGACCTGATGAATGCAGCAGACGAAGCACGGATAAGGAGCAATAACCAACCAAAGGAAGAAGCTGTGGTTGAAGACAAGGATTATATGCTGGTCATTCCAAGAAATCCAAGTGTCAGGGTCAGGCCCAAGGTGGAGGAAGTGCTATCGCAAATGGAGGTTGGGAATGGCGCATCTTGAATACAAAAGCCCGCGAGCGGAGAGAGCAGGAACATGCGGCACTGATGGCGGAAATTTGGGGACAGCGAAATCAACCTCCCCAAAAAAGTAAATTCCGTCAATTTGTGGATTCGCTGTTTGGCAGGGGTAAAGAAGTAGAGAAATAAATATTCAGAACATATATATATCACATGGCACATGAGTTGAGTTTTGTAGAATTGCGGTCCAAGCAGGTCGTGAATGTAATTGACGGCAAGGTTTTGGGGCGGATATGTGATGTGGTATTTTCAAGGCAAAGCGCACGGGTTCTGGGCTTTGTTGTGCCGGGCGACAGTGGGTTCAGTTTGTTTAAGAAAAAAGGTGATTTGTTTATTCCGTTCGAGAGGATTTGTAAAATTGGTGTTGATGTGGTGTTGGTCGAGTTGAAGCCCGTTCATGGTCACCATGAATTGCTTGACAAGCCCGCCTAGGTGGTCTAATATTAAATATGTTAGAAAAATATAATCCGCAGGTGCACGGTGGGACGAGGGAGCAGGGTACAGCAGGTTCGTTCGGGGTTATGATGTTTATCTTCGCGGGTGTCCTGGTCCTGTTTATGGTTATGCCGATGGCCAGTTCAGGTTTTCACGCGGGGTTCTTGGGCTTTTTGGTTCCGATAATTGCGATTTCGTTTGTTGCCAGCTTGTTTATTCGCATGAGTGCAAGGCGAAGGAGATGCAACGCCCAGATAGTAGAAAATGGTTTCGTAACGATTGCTAATGTGACAAATACCCGTGCGGGCGTTATTGTCAATGGGCGGCAAAGTTGGGTTGTCGAATACGCTTTCGTTGATAATCGTGGTGCTAACAGGCAATCTTCTGGTCGAATTTATTCCGAGGGGCGTGGCTGGGGCGGTCAGACCAGTGGCATCGGTCAAACGGTTATGGTTGCATTTAATGATGAGCACAGTATGATTCTGGCGATGGCACCACCGCAAACTGATACTCCAACTACACAAGGTCAAGAACAAGACCTGCTGCCACCAACGGGACGCATTTCAACAACCGAAACAACCACGGATCATGACTTGCAATCGCAATCTACGGCAGATTGGCAGGCCGAGGTAATCCGTCAGTGGGAAGAATCAAGAGCAGGTGGAAACACTCCTCAATAAGGTTGCCAAGGATTAGGTGCTTTGGTACACTTGAGTTATGGATATTCATGAAAAGGCAGTGAACACAATAAGGGTTCTGGGGATGGAGGCGATTAATTCGGCCAACTCGGGTCACGGGGGTATAGTAATGGGGGCCGCACCCATAATATATGCAACATACATGAATATGCGGTTTGACCCATCAACCCCGACATGGTTTAATCGGGACAGGTTTGTCTTAAGTGCCGGTCACGGGTCGGCATTGTTGTATGCGACCAATCATATGTTTGGCTTTCCCATTAAGAGGGAGGAGCTAGCGACTTTCCGAAAACTGGGCAGTCGTTTGCATGGGCATCCCGAATTAAAGCCTGAAATAGGAATTGAGGCGACAACGGGTCCATTGGGTCAGGGTTTTGCTATGGCGGTGGGCTTGGCGGTCGCGGAAAAGAAGTTGGCGGCTACTAACAAGCAGGTTGATCATTATACATATTGTCTTGTTGGCGATGGTTGCCTGCAGGAAGGGGTATCTTACGAGGCTGCAAACTTGGCTGGCCTTTGGAAATTGAATAAATTAATAGTACTGTATGACAGTAATGATGTGCAACTGGACGGAGCAACAAACATGGTTGATGGCGAGGATGTCGCAATGCGTTTTAAGGCCGCAGGGTGGCATGTTTTAGAGGTAAAAGATGGTATGCATTTTGAGGCCTTGAATAAGGCCATAGCAGACGCGAAATCGCAAGCCGAAAAACCCACTATTATAGTAGCCAAAACCGTTATAGGCCATTCTACGCCCTCTGCGGGCACTGCTAAGGCACATGGACTAATTTTAGGGGCAGAGGAGCTGGTGAATTTACGAGTTCAGTGGGGGCTTGAGGGGGACAAGTTCAGCGTTCCGAGCGATGTTGATCAGCACTTTGCAAGCCTAGTCAAAGCAAAGTCGGGTCAGGGTGATGATTGGACTCCGTGGAAGGCCGCAAGTAAGGCTTTTAAGGTCACATCGGACGGTGGCTCGAGGGCATTAAGGGACAGCGGGCATTTAGCTCTGCAGCAAATTGCCAAGCAAAGCCCGAAGTTATTTGGTGCGAACGCGGATATATCGTCAACTACCAAGGCATTTATAACAGGTGGCAGTTGGTGGGGCCATGAAAACCCTAAAGGCACCGACTTGGCATGTGGGGTTCGCGAATTTGGCATGGCGGCGATTGTGAATGGCCTTGCTTTGCATGGGTTTACTCCATACTGTTCGACATTTTTGGCTTTTAGTGATTATATGCGACCGGCAATCAGGCTGTCGGCCTTGATGAACCTGCCTGTACACTATATTTTTACGCATGATGGTTTGGGTCATGCCCAGGATGGGCCTACTCATCAAGGCCCCGAGCACCTTACATCTTTGCGTCTTATCCCTAACTTGGATGTCTTTCGCCCTTGTGATGATGCTGAAACGGCAGCAGTGTACGAATATATCTATAATAACAACCGTCCAAGTGTAACAGTTCTTAGCAGGGGAGGCGAGGGTTTAATTCGTAAAGGTAAGAGTAGAGGGGTTGATGGTTATATTTTCGAAGGCAAGGATAAGCCGCAGGCGGCATTGATTGCAACGGGCACAGAGGTTAACCTTGCCTTACAGGCGGTAGAAATTCTGGAGAAGGAAGGGGTAAGTGTAGTTGTCTATAGCATGCCTCACAAGCCTGTAATGATGCCAGAGCATAAAGACTTGCCAGGGTTGGTTATAGAGATGGGATCGCCCGCTTGGAATACTTTCGGACACTCAGGGGCAGAATCCGAGGTTCGGGCGGTTCTAGGTTTCACCCCAGAGGCTATTGCCGGAGTGGTCAAAGCATCGTGTATTCCTCAAGCTTAGGTTCGTTCTCCATAATCTTTCTTAATACAGCTAGATTTCTGTTATATTCTTTTACGATATCGGATAGTTGATAGCCATTGAACTTGTTATTGAACGCGGCATATGCTTCGCCACTTCTGACGCCTAGGTTGACTCGGGTGCCTTCCAGTGTTACGGTCGCTTCTGGATATTCGAATATAAACTCCTCCATCAGGCGGGGAAGTCTGTACATTGGGCGTTCACGCTTTTCTTCTGGGGTCATTTCTTCCATATTATCAATAATAACATGTAATTTTCTTCTTGACAAGTTGTATCGGAGTGCATATTATAAGTGAAGATATGGCTGAGGAGGTAATTATGAAGACAAATTACATTAAATGTCCGCGTTGTGATCTGAATTTTATTCAGAAGCGCGAGAAGCATTGTGGTGTTTGCAAGCAGGAGATGCAGGCAATGGCCACTAACTATACCGAGGACGCTGATAATATGGGGCTTTGTCCAATTTGCAAGGTGAATTATATAACGGACGAGGAAAAATACTGTGGTACTTGTATGGGAGAGACAGAGCTGAGCGAGGAGGAGTTAGATGCCCTTTATGGTGGTATTCCTCTTGAATCGGGGCCAGATGATGATAGTATAGACGAAGATGATGACGATGACGCAGACGATGATTTGGAAATGCTATCCCTTGATCTAGAGGAGGAGGAGCCAGAAGAGGAAGAGGAGGGTTCTCCTGATCCTCTTGATGATTTCGAGGATTTTGATGACGAAGATGATGAAGAGGTGTAAATGAAGATAGGTGTTGTTGGTCTTCCTAATGTAGGTAAAAGTACATTGTTTAACGCTTTGACTAGGGCGGGGGCACAGAGTTCTAATTTTCCGTTTACAACTATAGATCCGAATGTTGGTATTGTTAGAGTACCGGATGGTCGAATTGATTTCTTGGCGAATGTTTACAATCCAAAGAAGGTGACCTATGCGACAATAGAGTTTGTTGATATTGCGGGACTTGTTAGGGGGGCGGCCTCGGGTGAGGGACTGGGGAATAAGTTTCTTGGGCATATTAGAGAGGTTGACGCTATTGTTCATGTTGTTCGATGTTTTTCAAATCCAGATATTATTCATGTAGACGGCGAAGTCAATCCGATTAGGGATATCCAGACGATAAATCTTGAGCTTATCCTGTCGGATATAGAGTCTTTGTCTCGCCGGAAAGATAAATTGGCGAAAGAGATGAAAAGTGGAACTGGTAAGGATAAGGAACGAGAGTTGAATCTGTTGCTTGAGTTTGAGAAGTGTCTTGTTGATCAGAGGTTGGTATCTTCCCTTGGCAAGTCCGATCCATTTCATCTGCTTACAAGCAAGCCTGTTATATATCTGGCGAACCTGAATGATGATGGTAAGGAGAACGAGCATTTTAAGGCAGTGCAGGAGTTGGCCAGGCGTGAGGGTAATGCTGCTCTGGGTATTTGTGCTAAGATCGAGGAGGAGTTATCTCAGATTGAGGATGAAGTAGAAAGACATGAGCTGATGGAGGTTTATGGTCTTGACAAGAGTGGTCTGGATAGGCTGATAGCCTTGAGTTATGAAACGCTTGGGCTTATAAGCTTTTTAACTGCAGGGGAGTCCGAGGTTCGTGCTTGGACAGTTGAATTAGGGACAAGGGCACCTGCGGCAGCGGGTAGAATACATACCGACTTTGAACGAGGTTTTATTCGGGCCGAGGTTGTGGCTTTCTCTGACTTTATGGAATACAAAAGCCTCGTAAAGGTCCGTGAGGCCGGTAAATATAGAAGTGAGGGAAAGGATTACATCATCAAAGATGGGGATGTAATCCTATTTAGGTTCAATGTATGATTTCTTGCGGACCTTTGAGACTATGAAGTATGCAAGGCAGATGCTGAACAGAAATGTCAGAGTTGCGACAGATGCCCACAGGAATGCGTTAAGGCCATTTGTTGCTGTGGATCCTTCATAGGTTCCTGCTAGTACGCCTGGGTCATTTGCGATCATTACCGAAATCCCTAGGACGAACATCGAAAAGAAGTAAGCTATTGCAACAAAGCCAAAAGTTGTGTTTTCTTGTAATTTCTTAAGTCCTGCGAAAAGAGGGATTCTTAGGTTGACTTTGGCTTTTTCCTCTTTTGGCTGTATCAGGATTGCTTCTTCAGTATTAATGTTATCAGTTTCATGTTCAACTTTATCCATACTTCATAATATCACATATATACAGGATATGCAAGTGAAAAATTTAGCAATAGTTTTAGTTTTCGGTGGCAGGTCTGTCGAGCATGATGTATCAATTTTGACAGGGTTGCATGCTGCAAGGCATGTGTTGGAGGGTACGCGGGTTTATCTGGTGTATATGGACAGAGATAATAGATTTTGGCTGGCAAAAAATTTAGATAGGCTTTCTCACAGGAGGTGGTGTTGGGCAAGAATGCGAGATAAGGTGGATGTTGTTCTGAACTGTTGCCATGGTGGTGTTGGCGAGGCGGGGGAGTTGGCGGCACTTCTGAAGGTTTATGGGATTCCATTTACGAGTTCTGAGCCAGAATCGGCGTCAAAAATGATGAGTAAGTCGACTACCCGCTCTGTAATAGATGGCTCTAGCTTACCTACCATATCTTGGAAAAGTATGCGTGACATACCACAAGATATTGTAGGTATATCGGATATACTGCCACAGATAGTGAAGCCCGACTTGCTCGGGTCTAGTATAGGGGTTTCTGTCATTCGTGATGTTGCTCAGTTCGAACCTGCTGTGCAGTTGGCTATGTCTTTTGGTCGCATGGTTGTTGTCGAGCGGTTTTTGGAGGGTGCGGTCGAGGTTAATTGTGCTGCGTTTAGGTGTGGTTCCGAGGTTCTGACGTCAGAGTGCGAGGAGGTATCTAGTATGTCTGATAAACTGCTCACTTTTAATGACAAATATCTTGGTCCTGCTCCGCAATTTAAAGGTAAGTCAGGTAAAGTTAATACTCACCCTCTATCCGATAAAATTAAAGAATTGACTAGGAAGGCTTATGAATTATTCGGAGCCTCTGGAATTGTCCGATGTGACTTTCTTATACATGAGGGAGAGATTTATTTGAACGAGATTAACTCGGTGCCGGGATTCCTGTCCTATCATTTGTTTTTGCGTGCAGGAATACCCTATGGCATGTTGATTGACATGGTATGTCGCCAAGCGATTTCAGATTTCAGAGCCAAGCAAGATTTTGTGACAGAATTCAGCAGTAGTATTTTAGAAATTAACAGGTCGCTTGTTGACAACTAGTCAATAATTTGATACAGTTTTAGTCATGGCAAAATTAGATTCTGGAACGGTTATTTGGGACAAATCTCCTGCAGGTTTTCCCGATGCAAGATGGTTAGATTCCCTGGTCGTTGGTAGCGGTACAGTAGGTGCAAGTATGACTGGTGCGGTTGCGAACGAGTCAATCTTGATAAACCATATTGCTTTGAGAGATGGTGGCAAGACCACTGCCCTTCAGGATGTTTCAGATAAATTCCCACAAATCAGGAAATTTTATGCTGACGGCAAAATATTGGATGCCGAGGCGGTTTTAGCAAGAGAGTTCGAGAAAAAGGGATACAACCCACAAATGGACTATCAAATTCCTGTTTGTACTCTTAAGCTGAATTTCACGGGTGATGGATTCCCACTTAACTATCGAAGGATACTGGATATGGAGAGTGCGGAGGCAACGGTCACATTTAACGAGCAAGAGCGAAAATTGTTCGTGGCACGCAATTCGGATATTGTCGTCTTTAATGCTAAAGGCAAAGTTAACTTGACAGTTTCTGTCGAGGGGGCCCGGCACGAAGGCAATTGGATTTATTTTTCGGCCAAGACAAGTAACGGGGATGATTATGGGTTGGTCACACGATTGGTGGTTTCCGGCGGAATTGTGGCAGCCAGACCCGAGGGTGTTGTCGTCGAGGCTGCGGACTCCGTGATGATTTTGGCAAAACCATATATAGGTAGTGACGAGACTAAGGTCAAAAAAGAATTGGAGGCAATCAAGCTTACATATGCAAAACTGCATGCCCCTAGTGAGGCTATTCACAAACGCCTATTTAATAAAGTTAGATTAGAATTTGGCGAGAAGACAACGGATTCACAATCCATGCTTATGAACTTTGCTCGTGAAGGAGTACTGACCTCTACTCTATTAGAGCGGTTGTGGAACTTTGCTAAATATCTATCTATATGTACAGATGGGCTTAGCCCTAGTGGACTGTGGCTTGGTGAGGGAAAATCCGTGAATTACTCTATGTGGAATAATGCGGCACAGCTTTTGTATGGTGGTATAGGTTTAGCGGTTAACCCTGATTCTGTCTTAGAGTTGCTGGGATCTTATGAGAAATTTGCTGATGACCTGCGAAAAAATGCCTCCAGAGTATTCGGAATGACTGGGTTTTTTGTTCCTGATAAGACAGCACCAGGATCGGCATTATTTGGCTCGGCTTGTGGTTCGACTTTGCATTTTGTGGCTTCCAGTGCATTGGCAGCAAATCTGTTCTACAGATACTATCTTGTGACTGGGGATGCGAAAGTACTTAAGTCGCGAATCTATCCCTTCATGCAATCAGTTGCAGAATTTTATGGTGACTTCTTGAAGTTGGATGCTAATGGCACCTATTCAACAATGCCCAGCTACTCTCCGAATTCTATCCCAGGGAACACTATCCAAGGAAAGCGGTTAGAGAATTTCCATTTTGCGACGAACTCGACAATTGATTTCCTTGCGGTTGGGGCGTTGCTGGACAATCTTATTCATGCTGGCGAGGCTTTGGGCGATGATGATAATATACAGTTATGGACGGAAATGAAGGGCAAGTTGCCAAGGCTGCAGGCCAATGAATCTGGTGGAATTCGCGAATGGACAAATAGTGCATTTGTTGATGCACGGGTTGCGTCAGGCAACTTGCAAAACTATGGACTATATCCTTTGAAGACTCTTTCGTTTAACGACTATGAGGTTGCCTATCAGCCAAAAGTATCGGTAGGAGCCAACCCAAAAATCAGCATGAGGCAAGCATCCATTAACTCGATATCGCAGAGACTAAACCTCGCAGGTTTTGTGCAAGACGCCAAGACCCTTGGGATGTACGCCGCTCAAATGGCACACAGCCAAGATTCTGAATTAGCTCGTGAAATGATATTGAAGCTCTTAAGTTCAACTTTCACAAATTCCGGGTTGTCTTTGTCTAACGATTGGCGTGGGGGTGGTTTCAGTTTGAACGCCAAACCAACTCTTGATATTTGTGGGAATTTTGGACTGGCGGCGGCGGTAACCGAGTGCTTGATTCAAAGTAATTTCAATACTTTGCGAATTTTGCCTTCTGCATTTGAAGAAATGGCTATTGGTGAGGCAACTGATTTGGCAACTGATTTCGGGGCGAGGATTTCAATGATGTGGAATCTTAATAACTCTCGTCTCGTTCTGAAAATTACACCAAAGCACAATGTGACAATTGACATCCACTTCCACCCCGCTTTCAAAAAGACAAAGAATAAGGAAAGACTGGAAGATGGCGTCATGCGTAAGGTACAGCTTGTTGCCGGCAAAACTACCGTTATTGAATTTTGAGATATTGACATAGGGTCAATGTATAAGGTGCAATATCGCCATGGAAAACAGATGGGCGAAGGGTTTAAAACCTATGGTTGCACAGATTATCGCAGACCTTTCTATAGTTGCCGCGACGCAGGCGGAAAACATTCCTTTGGCATCAGGTGCTGGGATGATAGTGAATGCTTTGGCAACAGCAAAGTTCAACAGCTGGGATGCGGCTGCATTCAATTCTGGCCTTATGACAGTAGGCGGTGGAATCGGCCTAGCACTATCTGGTGGAGATATTGGGTCTGGGTTAGCTGTTGGCTATTTTACAGGGCTTGCTGCGAACTTCCTTCATACACCAGTTCGAGACGGTGAAGTCCCTTACGAGCAACTTAAGGAAAAATTCAAGACATCCAAATTCGCGCAAAAATTCTTTAATCAGGACAACGAGAAGGACAATGGCGAATAATCTGGGCAATCTCTTTCGTTCCATCGATTTTTGTCAGGTTGTCAATTGCTGTTGTGAACTCTACGCGATTTTTGTCGACTGTCTCGATTGCGAATTCTAGGGTATGCAGTTTATCCTCCGGCAGATGCAATGACACCCCCCACGATGCAACCTCGGTTGCGTTTTCAATTTGGTCACCCCGCCCCGTTGACAGTGGCACTAAAATGGAAGGCTTGCGTTGTGCCAGTAATTCGAATATCGCCCCGCTGCCTGCCCGAGACACAACTATGTCTGCCCAGGCCAGTATCCCCCTCATATCGTCTGTGTACTCAATTTGTTCATAGTTTGGATGTTTGATATTGGTTCTCTTCCCTCGACCTGTTATGTGTAACACTTTCCATTTGTCGCAAATTTCATCCTTAATAGCATCATTAATTGCCTTTGCCCCTAAGCTCCCTCCCATAATCAGCAAATTATTAGTATGAGCGTTTTTTGGTCTCTCGCTGTAGAGGTTTTGCCTGATTGGGGACCCTGTCCAGATCCCATCAACTTTTTCAGCTGTTTTCTGGAACGAGGTGAGTATCTTGGTCGCATATTTAAGAGATTTGCGGTTGGCAAGACCAAGGGATAAATCTGATTCGTGCAGGATAACGGAAATACCAAGGTTTGATGCTGCTCGTACAACTGGGTATGAAACAAAGCCTCCTTTACTAAAGACTAAATCTGGTTTGATTCGTTTCAGGTATGCCTTGGCTTCTTGCATGCCTTTAAGAACTTTGAATGGCATGGCTAGGTTCTTAAAGATTGCTGCTGGGGAGAGACTGCGGCGAAGCTTACCGGTTGATATACCATAATATGGTAGGCCGAAATCCTTAACGAGTTTTTTCTCGATACCATTGCGACTGCCTATGTAATGAATTTCGAACTCGTTTTCCAGCAATGGTGCAAGGGCAAGATTAGGAATAACATGTCCTGCCGTTCCTCCGCCAGTCATTACTAAAACGCGCTTATCTTTGATTTTTAACATGACTTAATATATGCAAAAATCAGGTTCCCAGCTCGTATAAAATTTCATTTACTTGCTGTTGTGAGGTTATATTTTGGAACGGTATTATGGTAGTAAGACCATATTTAATAATTGTCCCCTTTGAATTTGTTACTTGGGGAGGAAGCTCGACCTTGGACTGTGCCTCCATGTGTTTGCAAAAAGTCATGAATAAATTCGCATTACGCTGTTGCTCTGCCTTCAATCCATCATAAATTAACATAATCTATCATATCACATTTAATTCTGGTTGACAATACCCCTGAATAGGCGTATAATATGGAATTGTCGGGGCGTAGCGCAGTTTGGTAGCGCACCTGGTTTGGGACCAGGGGGTCGGGAGTTCGAGTCTCTCCGCCCCGACCATACTAATATCTCAATAAACCGTACTGTCCTCAAAATCAAATTTGATTGTTTGATTTCGGGTGCGGTTTTTTGATTTATTGTTTATTCTTTACAGTATCCCTGATTATCGACATTACATTTTCGATGTCTGCAACATCAGTTTGCATATGCTTTTCTTTGCTTTTCATAGTTACTATCAAGTCTGCCCAAGAAACAGTAGCTACTGCTGAACCTTTATAAGTCCTTTCAACCTTTAGAATATCTAAAAGCGGTAAAACAGTATGTCCTTCTCTTCTTGTTAAATAAAGATTTTCGCTATCAATTAAGACCAAGTCCTCGGTTGTTGGCATTTTCTTTTTCTTATTGTTTAACTCCATTAAAATCATTCCACAAATGAGCAAAAATAATCCACCTAAGACCAATAAGACAATTGCTAGTGCCATTTCAAACCCATCAATAAAAATTCCTGCCAAACCTCCAACAAGAAAAAGTGCTGCGAAGGATGCCAATATATCAAAGTTATTTTTGCTTTTTTATAAGCACTTTCTCTATAGTTTCTTCTACCTATGATTTCCATGATATTTTACCATAACAAATTTATAAGTAGTATTGCAAAC
>WRBH01000011.1 GCA_009784665.1 Bacillota bacterium
ATCCAAGAATCTGGCACGCAAATCCTTCCTCCCGATATCAACAAGTCTGGGGTTTACTTCCAGGTCGAGGACACAAACAGCATCCGATTTGGGTTAGGGGCGATCAAGAATGTAGGGGTCGCCCTGATCGAGAGTATTCTTGCCGAACGAGAAAGGAATGGTACATTCAAATCATTCCAAGACTTCTGCAAACGGGTAGATGGTCAAGCACTAAACAAGAGATGTCTAGAGAGCCTAATCCTTGCCGGTGCATTCGACAGTCTGGGGGCCAAACGCAGTCAGCTAATGGCAATCTACCCCTCCATAGTCCAACTGGTGTCTAACGAGAAAAAAATGACAGACGCAGGCCAAATGAGTCTTTTCGGGATGATGGGCGGCGTCCAAGATACTCCTGAACTGCCCCTACCCAATGTCAACGAATATGACCAACAAACCAAGCTATTGTACGAAAAGGAAGTAACTGGTCTGTATTTAAGCGGTCACCCCTTGCAAAAATATCGTGAAACCCTGTCCCAGTTCAATTTCGACAGCCGTATCCTGAATTCAGAGGAATTACCAGAAAACAATACCCAGGTAACTATGGGCGGTGTAATTGTTCATGTTAAACGACTTAAAACCAAATCTACAGGTGCCGACATGGCAGTCCTGACTATCGAGGATCTATATGGTCGATGCGAAGTAATGCTTTTCCCCGCCACCTACGAGAGGGCCAAAAACCTTCTTGAACCAAACGCAATCTTACAAATCAAGGGCAAGCTATCCATACGCGACGGCGAGGGGGCAATCATACTCGCGGACACCATATCGTTACTCGGCAACAACGAGCCCGAGTTATCCGACGGGCGACAACTTGTAACCCCTGCCCCAGTCGTAAATAGAACTTTGTATCTGAAATATAATGTTGCCGATGAAACCCTGCAAGAAGAAGTTTCAAAAGTCCTAAAAGCCTATAAAGGCGAAATCCCAGTTATCATCCGTAACACTGCAACGGGCAAGGCACTAAAATCCGAAATATCCGTACGCGATTGCAGTGCGGTTGTCAATGAACTCAACTCAGTAATAGGGTCAGAGAATGTCTTAATGATATAACTTCTCGTCATCTGACTTCATTTTAGTAAAATAAACTTCACCAAAGAACGGCTCTACATTTCGCTGATACTCCCTCTCTCTTAATTTTTCAAGCTTAGCCAATATAGCCTTTTCGATATCAATTCCATTTTTTGCACAAATCGCAAGTGCCAGAATAGTGACATCTGCAACTTCATCATGAAAGTCAGCTTTTGTACCCTCCTCTTTATCTAATGCATTATATGCTTTCACCATTTCACCTACCTCAGACAACAGCAGTATTGCATCATCCTCGACAGTGTTCTCATCAAACCCTTTCTCTGCTTGCAAGGCACCGACAAGCTTAACAAGTTCTGTAATCTCCATAAACTATTATATACCAAAAAAAAGAGGCTTTCAAGCCCCTTCCTTTGAATCAATGAATTCTTTGATCTCGCGCAGAACCTCGTATGGTTTTTGAATGTGCTGAAACATGAATTGGTTACTGTGCCCTGACCAGATGCTAAGCATCGGGCTGGCCGCCGAACCGAATCTGATATTCCCAGTATTCTTGCGGATAAGCTTATCCAACAAGCTGACATTAACAACAGTAGCGGTAAGGGACTTGAACTCAAGACTCTTGTAATCAATCCCAATAATTCCGCCACGAATCAAGATTCTCTTGTTCGTATAGGCAAAGAATCGGTTTTTGTACCACAACACACCACACAAACTAGTTATCAGGACCGCCAACGCCGTAACACCCATGGTTATTCCAAACACCAACCAAAAGTAATCGGTATCCAACGCAGCCAAAGCCAACAGGGGCAGCCAAATCCACCCAACCAACTGCATGAAGAACCACCACCATGCGGTCTTGCATTTATTTGGCTTGTAAACCGCTACTACCTGCTCGTCCTTTTCCAGGACATCTTTAAACATTTCTTGCATGCTCTATTATACTACCAAAGCACATCACCCAGTCAACTACTTTTTACCAACCCAATCATCCTATCGGGGTTATCAAAAAACATCTTGGAAATCGTAAAATGCGGCGAATCCTTGTAATTCATGCTTTGGACAGAACCCTCCCCTATCCAATAAAAATCCGCATCCATTATCGACATCAGAATTGGACTGTGCGTAACCATGATATATTGTGCCTGGAACATCCTTGCATTGTCATGGATCAAGGTCGCAAGTGCAAGCAAGCTAGTAGGCGACAAAGCCGACTCCGGTTCGTCCAAAATAAACAAACCGTCCTTGAATCTAGTCCTAACAAGCTCCAAGATCCCCTCCCCATGTGACATGGTCATCAGATCACGAGCATTCCAATGTGACTGCATAGTTTCACTCATGAACTCGGATCGAAAGAAATATCCTTTGCGGGGCCGCCCGTTCCATTCGATTCTCATGTGGTCGCCCAAAACAAGGTTGTCAAAATCAACCTCCAGCATCTCACCGAAACTGTTCATACCCCAAGATTTTCGCAACATATTCTGCCCGTGAAAACCACCCTGCCTGGGATAGCCCGAGACAGCGGCAAGGCTTTCAAGAAATGTTGACTTGCCCGATGCGTTCTCACCGGCAAAGATTGTAACAGGCTTTTTGAATTCAAAATCAAAACCATCTATAAAAATCGGAATACTGAATGGAAATCTCCCTGCCACATCCTTTCCAGGTTTTGGCACAGTCACTCGCTGGATATACTTCATTTCGCCACCGTCGCCAACACCCCATTCACAAAACCCGCGCTCTTCTCGGTGCCATACTTTCTTGCAATAGTCACCATCGCGTCAATTACAACCTCAGGCACTTCGTCGAGATATTTAATCTCTGCTACACCTAAACGCAAGGCTGCTAAATCCGTGCTTGCCAATCTATCCAGGGTATACCCTGCTTTCAGGCTGGACCCTATAATCATGTCGATTTCACTGCGATTGTCAACAACAGCATTAATTAAATTGTCTATGAATTCAACATCCAGCTTTTGTGTAATACCAAAGGAAGCCAACGCATGGTCCTTGACACAGTCCTGTCTGATTGGCTCGATACCGTAACCTATTCGAAAAGCAACTTCGCGGGACAGTTTTCTACTCACATTTCACCTCACAAGCCTTGTCAGCCTTCTGGGGCAAAACACTACAAATCGTAACATCAACTCTCTTGATTTTTTTGTCTGTCAGCCGCTTGTTACATGCAACATCCAGCACAGCCTCCTGCACCCTGTACGCTATATCCGCGGATGAATAACCTTGCCTGACACTGACACATACGAAAATAACTAATTTGGTGTAATCAACCTTCTTGATGGCGACTCCGCCTCGCGATCCATTTCGACGGAACAAAAACCGTGTCCAGTGTGCCGCACGAAACCATCTATCCGAACAGACATGGTCAACGCCATCAACTCGACCCGCGGCGATTTGAATCGCGTCGCGAAACATTCGTGGCGAAAAGTGAGTCCGACCAATGAACTTGCCCTTATCATCCTTATGAATGAGATTACCATAATCGTCCATGAAAACATTTTGTGCCATATCCCAAGTATATCAAACTACTTCACATTTCACAACTGGAAAAAAAGTCGGGTCTTGACAATTCGACTGTTTCCGAGTAAACTTGGCACATGGAAAATTTAAAACCCAGTCAAATAGATAACAGTAGCTTCGGCGACTCCCTCGCACGAAATGTCCAGATGGAAGCCCTCATGCGTCGCCTAGTCGATTACTCCAGGAAACAAGGCGATACATTCCTCCCGTTCGAGGCAGCCACAACAAATATTCCCTACGGTGACAGCACTGTTAACTTTGCGGAAAAATACCGCCACATCAGGGGCATCGAGGCCATTGATATCAACTTGTTTGATATGAAAGATGGAATGATGATTCCGAACGACAAGTTCTACGCGTTCATGAGCTTCTTCCAAAAAGTCGATACAAAAGATCTCGACACCCTTATCACACGCCTTAACGAGGTCGGGTTTGAAAAGATTAACAATATTCTTGTGTCCCACAATATAAAGAGGCGTGAATTAATCAAACCTGAAATGGATAATCTAAAACAGAAGAAACTAACAGTTTATAGTTCCCTCGACGAAGAAACAACAAGAGAATGGCTTGCCGAGGACATGCAACAAGCGGCAAAACGCAGAAGCCATGATTACTACAACTCCAACTCTCGCGACATAGGGCGAGACTATTACAGAGCCCAAGCAGAGCTCGAAGAAATCGCAGACCAACACGGGGCAAAACTGATTGATGTACACTATGGTGATGGCAATCACGGAAACCACTTGGTCGTTGGAAACGGCGAAAAAAGCAGGCATTGCTCCATCATGGGACACAACCTTGATGGCTCTTACGACAAAGACTATAAATGGACAAACAAGCCAAGAATCGATTACTACGGCCCTAACAAGGACGCCATCGTCCGCGACATTCCAAGCCTGGGAAAGTAACCTACATTAACCAACGCACAACCAACGCCCCAAACACGGCGGTCAGGAATGTACAGAACAACGCAATAGGAATCGCCCAACCCAACTTCTTTATCTTGGTTTTTGAAAAGTAAACAACACTTATATAAAACACCGTTTCACTTGACCCCGCTATGACTGCCGCAACCCTTGTGATATAGCTGTCTGGCCCATGTGCCAAGACTATTTCATTAAATAAACTTATCGACCCCGCACCTGTAAATGGACGCAAGAAAATAAACGGCGTTAACTCTGGTGGAATACCCAATAAATTAAATACAGGCTGGGTCGCAACCGCCAACAAATCCAATAACCCCGACGCCGCAAATAGCTGTATCGCAATCAAAATCGTCGCAATAAACGGCAAGATGTCTATTGTTAATCTCACGGCCGACTTTGCCCCCTTTACGAAGGACTGATATGTGTTTGTACCCTTGTATAGGGCATAAACAAAGATAAACAGGATGAAAATTGGAATTATGAAAACGGTCATACAGGGGTACCTCCTTCCTCGCTAGTTCTGTCAGGTCTTGCTTTCCGCTTTCTTTTTTTCATATACACAAGCTTCACTAATAATACTCCTATTAATGTAGTCACTGTTGAAACGATGAAAGTTGGCAGAATGACAAACGAAGGGTCGACACTGCCGTGACTGGACAAGATTCCAATGATAGTAGTGGGCAACAGTTGCATCGAAGTCGCGGCCAGCACAAACAGCATCACCATAGAAGCAGACGCCTTGGTCTGTTCGGGCTCGGCCATTTTTTCGATTGCTTCAATTGCTGGTGGCGTTGCGGCGTTGCCTGCCCCTATCATATTGGCACTGATGTTCGTGGCAATTAAACCCTCTACTTCCTCGTCCTGTTTTCCAAATAACCAGCGATTCAAAGGCCGTAATATTCTGGCCAGCTTTGCAATAAGCCCGCTGTCCTTAGCAATCTCCAATAATCCCATCCAAAAAATAAAAATCCCAAGCAAAGATATGGCCAGGGTCACCCCACCGCCCGCCGCACCCAACGCGGTCGTCAAAATATCCCCTGGGGAACTCCACATTAAAAAAATCAAGGATGCCACCATCATGAAGGCAAATATAAGTGCCATATGCGTATATATATTCGGGCATATTGACAAATGGACGCAAAAAGAGAATTAGGATGCCCGACTCTAGAGAGATTGTTTTACTAATTCATGAATTGCCTTAACCGACTTTAGATTGCCTTCTGCATCAATACAATTTATCACACTCCAACCATATTTTTTCGCGACATGCATTGCTGCATTATATGTGTCCAACAAGTGCTGCTTGTCCGCCTCGTGAATATCTTGGGTGAATGCTTCACCGATTTTAAGTTGTCCTCTTTCCTGGCTTAATCTAAAACTGATATCAACTGGCACATCCAAGAAAACTACTTTATCAACACGAGGCAGTTTCAACACCCCAAACTCGAAATCGTCCAACCAATCCAAGAACTTATCCAAATCCTCCCTATCCTTTATCTTTCCCGCTTGATGTGTCATATTGGATTGAACATACCTGTCCAGAATTATCGTTGTAGGTTTTTCCAATTTTGAATAAATTTGCTTCATCGTACAAACCCTGTCCGCCGCAAATAATATAGACGCCTGATACGGGTCAAGACAATCGGCACTAAGACCAAGCTCACCGCTTAGATACGATTTCACCAGTGCCGACGAAGGAGAGTCATAATTTGGAAAAGACAAGGTTATAACCTCGTCCCCTCGCTCCTTTAAAAATTTGTACAACCTCTCGGTCTGGGTCTTCTTGCCCGACCCGTCAGTACCCTCGATAACAATCAGTGTGTGTTCCATCGAAATCTATGGTATCATGTTAATATGAAAAAAACAAAACTAATTTCGCAAAGCTATTTGATGACCTGCCCTGATGGTACACATCTGATGGAGGTCGCTCGTATCCATGCCCGCGATTTTAACCCTGCCGATGTATTCTGGCTTGCCCCCATTGACGATGCAAAATCAATCCAAGTCGAACAAACACAAGAATGGTCACAAAGGGTACACTTTGGGGCTGTGGGCGACCGCAAGCTTTTCATCATCACTGACACATCAATCATGACGCCAGCGGCACAAAACAAAATCCTAAAAACCATTGAAGAGCCCCGTCCTAATACAGTCTTCCTACTGCTGGCGACCGATCCATCCCGTGTCCTGTCGACAATCAAATCTCGCTGCATCCAAATCCAAATTCCGCCGCCGCCACCAACACCACCCTCTCAAGAGGCCCTAGACGCCGCTAACGCTCTTATCCGATGCAAAACCCTGGACGAAATGTTACCCCACATCCCTCTTATAACCTTGCCTGCCCTAACCATAGCCTCGGGCAACAATTATAATCTCCTTAAAATCCTATCCGACATCCAACGCAACATCCAAGCTAACGCGAACCCTACCAACGCCCTTGACCTATTCATCATCCAGTTACTCAAGCAAAACTATATAAACACCCCGTAAAGATCTCGGCCTGCTCCTCATCCATATCCCATACCGCCCGCAACATCGTGTCAACCTCGACCACCGCACGCACAGGCACCTCCACCGGCTGCAATGGAATCTCGAACGGTTTGTCCGCATTTATTATGCCACTTGCAAGGGGAATAATATTTTCCCCTTTCCTCTTCACTATTGTCGCAAAAACTTCGTTTGCCAAGTTAACCTCGCTATCCAGCACAAAAGCCTCGGTCTGCATGCTTAGTTCAAATAAGTGAAAGTCTCCACCTGTGTGCATACTTAAAACCAAGTCCCTCGGTTCGAAATTGTGAATTACTTTCACTCGTCCTAAAAAATCCGAATTTCTAACTTCGACATAGCCTACAACCCTCTCGTCCCTGTCGTACAAAATTATTCCTCTTTGTGCATCCATGCTCTAAGTATTGCCTCGGACAGCCTCAAGTATTCCTCCACACCCAAATTCTCTGGCCGCAACTTTCGGTTAATCCCCAAATTATCCAGTACAACACCTACCTCATCTCTACTTCGGCCATACAACTTCATCAAGCCATTCTCGACCGTCTTACGCCTATACGAGAACAACCCTTTTAACAACATTGGAGAAATAACTTGCCGACTTGCTCGAACAATTTGAATAAAACTGCTGTCCACATTAGGCTGCGGTGTGAACATATACCTGGGCACATCCCGAACCTTTTTGACCGTGCCCCACGCCTGCACCGCCACAGACAAGGCCCCGTACTCCTTGGTTCCTACGCGTGCAATAATCCTATCCGCAACTTCTCTTTGTACCAGAACAGAAATCTCTGTACAATTTTCATCCTTGATAAACTTGAACAGCAACGGTGTAGTAATATAATACGGAACATTAGCAACTACCTTGTACTCACCTACATCAATGTCGGCATACAACGCATCTTCGAATCTGACATTCAACCCCTGTAACTTTGGCTCCAGACTCCTATCTACCTCGAATGAAACCACCTGCCCCGCATGACGGTTAAGAGCCCTAGTTAAAATTCCCTCTCCCGCCCCAACCTCAATTACTGTATCCGACTTTGACAATCCCAGGGATTTGACTATGGATTCTAAAAAGCCCTCGTCACGAAGAAAATTCTGACCTAGGCTTTTCTTGAATTTATGCTTGGCGTTATCAATAGCCATAACCACCGCCACCACTCTTGTTTTTTGTGAAAAGATTTTGAATCGCACCTGCAATCTTCAGAACAACAAGCACAATACAAAGAACTAATGTCGCAACAAGACAAACCGGCAACATGAAAAGGGCAATCAGGATTCTAAAAAACCTCTCCTCCCCCTTCAGGCCCGTTGTGAACATATATCTGGTCCAGAAAATCCATATCTTCTCGATCATTCCTTTAACATTTTCTTGCTGTCTTTGAATTGTTGTCATGAATTATGATAACATCATCTGATAAAAACGCCTAGTGTTTTCAAGTGTAATTTTTGCGATCTCTTCCAAAGTTAAACCTAACTCCTCCGCCACAAATCTTGCCACCTCTCGCACATGCTTTGGTTCGTTAATTTTACCACGCCTCTCGCCTGGTGCCAAATACGGAGCATCCGTTTCAAGCAATAACTTATCCAACGGACACGCACGCAACGCCTCCCGCAGTTTGTCCATATTTTTATATGTAACCGCTCCCCCAAATGAAAAATACGCATCCAAGGTCTCGCTGAACTTCCTTAACTCTTCTGCACCATATCCAAAGCAATGAATCAGCACCCCCGAACCTAAGTGCTCTTTGTTATCCCGCAGGATTCGATAGGTATCCTCGAAAGCCTCGCGACTATGCACCACCAACGGCATCCCCAACTCCCCCGCCAACTTTATCTGCCGTTCAAAGACACGCTCTTGGACATCCCGTGGACTGAGGTTATGATAATAATCCAAACCACATTCACCGATTGCAACGACTTTACTTTCACATCTGCCAATCACTTGCTTGACCCAACCCTCAAACTTGGTGCCAAATTCCCCCTCAAAGTATTCGGCCGAATAGTGCGGATGAACACCCAAAGTGCAATATACGCCTTCATGCGTTTTGGCGAACTCGTATACATCCAGGCATTCTTCGATGCCGGTACCAACCTCGACTATGAACTCCAGCCCATCCCTCTTCAGGTTCTGAGCTATCTCTTCTCGCCTCTCGAACAGCTTCTCGTCAAGCAAATGACAGTGAGAATCGGCCAACACAATTTTTTCCATTACTGAATATTATTTGACATGTACTATTATGTCAAGTATCATAATGATATGGAAAGCATCTATGCAACGGCGGAGGGCAAAAAAGCCCTACAGGCAAAGTTGGACGAGTTAATCGCCCGCAGGCAAGGCATTGCCGAGCAAATCTCGCGTGCCCGCGAGTTCGGTGATTTAAAAGAAAACGCGGAATACAGCACCGCAAGAGAAGAGCAAAACAACCTGGAAATGACCATCACGGAAATCGAGGCACAATTGCAAAACATTGTGTTATTCAGTTACGCCAAGGCCGACATCAAGGTTGTAAACATCGGAACCAAGGTTACGGTCACCGTCAATGGCAAAAAAATAGTCTTTGTAATTACAGGTATCTTGGAATCCGATACCGACAAAGGCTATATCAGCAATGTTTCCCCAATCGGTCGTGCCCTTCTGGGTAAAAAGGTCGGTGACACAACCGAGGTCAAAATCCCCGCTGGTGCGGTTAAATATAAAATTATGAAAATCGAGAAAGTTTAATCAATCTTTTCCTACTTCATACATTTCATCTGTCTTTTCAATCTCCGAGAGGAATTTTTCCCTCCCCATATCCTTTTCAATTGGATTTTGGTAAATCTCTTGATAAGCCGATATTAAATACCATTCAATAAAATCTTTCCCTCGTTCCTTTATCAGTTTCGCCGCGTACTTGTCTTGATCTTCACTCAATTTAATTGCATCTACTTCCGCATCCAGGTCAAGTACTGCTTTACCTTGTGAATTCACAATAACACGCGACAGGACATGTACAATGCCTTCCTCCAGGCCATGACCGCATTCATTGTCCTTTATTCCCATAGCATTTATCAAAAATGACTCATCTTTGCCCTCGATAAGGGTCTGGGAATTTCCATGCAATCTTTCATGAATAATGTCCCTAGCCATTGCCCTCACATAGATGGGCTTCCTTTCTATCGTATCCCTGTCATATTTTTCTTGCAGATCTTCCAAAAAGTCCGGACAAACATATATCTCGTGCACCCCTCGCCCATATGCCCAGTCATTTCCATCCAATAATATAACATGCACTGGATTTGAATAATCCGCCACCTTAATGGGAATATCGTTCAGGTGTTCAAGTAAATCCCCAGGCAAATCCAGTTTTGTTAAAAACTCCGACATTGCAACATCAGCAATCTTTATGGCTTCCGGCAACTTGTTTTCCATTAATCCCTATCCCTATTGAAATCCGTCGCGCTGTATCCATATCTTTTAGTGAACTCTTTTGGATCCATTTTGCCAGCCCACACTAGATGTTGATGTGCTTCTTCATCCGTATTCACCCCAAAATACAATTTACGCAAATCCTTGACCGCAGCCCTTGTAGATTGACCCATCTGCTTCTTCTTGCTTTCATAGCTCATCGAAAAACCCTCCCTTTTACTTCCTCCAGTATACACAAAGAGGGTAAAAATGTCAAGCCTCTATCTGCTTTTGCCTTGGGGCATCCTTTTGCGAGAACGCCTTGACCAAAACAACAACCAGCAACGCAACCGCACCCAGGCCTATCATGCTCCATATAACCCTGGCACCGGCACTGCTTGCCCCACCAAAGATTGACCCAATCAGGTTCAGGTTAAACATTCCCATCAGCAACATGTTCAAGCCCCCAACCAGCACCAGACCAAACGACACAAACATTACCCATTTCATTACATTGTTTTTTGTTTCTTGCTTCATGCTAACCTCCTTGCAACTACCTTGTGCAAATTGCGACAAAAGTATACAATCTTCTTAATTGACCAAAAGATAATACCCCATTACTCTTATCTCATAAGGAGGTTTCATTGAAAAAGAAACTTAGTTTACTGGCGGTTGCATTAATGATGATCCCAGTAATGGTAGTGTTAACTGCGTGTGGGGGACTTGGAACACCAACTGACCTGGCACGGGCTGCAAACGGAAATTGGACATGGAACCATGTCACAGACGCGACTCAATACGAATTCCGCATTGTTGGCGGAGGCCACACTGTATACCTGAGGGCCAGAGTTGGTGGCACAGGAGCCGTAGCAAACGCGGCAATCGCGAACAATGTTGTTACTGTTACCAACACAAACTTTACATCCGCAATCGCGGCACACCTGACGGCTATGGTAGCGGCAACAACAGGAGATCACGCCAGCTTCACCGCGGAGCACAGGACTGCGTTCGAGAACGCAACCAGTTGGGCAGTAACAATCCGTGCCATTGACGCAGACGACGATACAAGCGGCTGGTCAAACACAGTAACCTTCAACCCAAACCCAACGCCAGACGCCTAAACACCCGTCAATCAAAAACCCGCGGCATGCGGGTTTTTCTTTTTGATACTATTTGACATTTCGACAAAATTGTACATACTAAAGCTAAGGAGGTTTCATTTGAAAAAGAAACTTGGTTTACTGGCAGTAGCACTAATGCTTGTCCCGGTAATGGTAGTGTTAACTGCGTGTGGAGGGGCAACTGCATCATTAAGGGGAACATGGGTTCCGGGTGCATTGGGAATTGTAACCCCAGGGCAAACAACAAATCTTGTTCTGAATTCAAACGGCAGCTTTGTATGGGGCGAGCTTGAAGGAACTTGGACAGCATCAAGAGATGGAAGAGTATCAGAAAATGTTCCTATATTTGGAAGAATAACAGCAGAATGGGGCGAAATCACTATAACACCAGAGGAAGGAGAATACATGGAATTCCAATGGCAAGTAGTAACCATGGCTGGCGTTCCAACACTAACTCTTTATGACATGGAGACCGACATCACTGCAGATTTCCCGTCCGTACTCCACACATTCACACAACCACAATCATAAAGCACTTGTCCTAAAAAAGCCCAATGGGCTTTTTTTCTTGCTTATAATTTCGCTCCACAAAATTGACAGAACTTTCCACCACCCTGCTTGATTGCAGCTCCGCAAGCGCTGCAATGCGTCCTGTGTTGTTGTGATGGTTGTTTATCAACCTTGACATTAACTTGGCGGCCAAAGTCCACCTCTGTGAATCCCATACCGACTTTCCCGATACCAACCTCGCCAATGACCTCATAACCTGACAAATTACCTGTGCTGATCAACCTGGCCACAATCGCCGTTGTTGATGCCACACCAACCAATCGGGACAAGGATAAATTTTCTATCGTTACTTTGTCGCGACCTTGAATCTCATTTATAACTTCAAACAAACGATTCATCTTGTAAATCCTTGTTCCACCATACCCTCCCGCAATCGCCAACATTATTAACGCCCCGAACATTCCCGGCACAACCATGCCAAAGTTGGGCTGGGTCATATTTCCCGAGAACCCAAATGGTCGGGCAAACGCGGTAAACCCTAAAACGGCAAGAACCACAAACCCAATCGACATAAATACCAGAATTATGGTAATCATCACATACCTTAGTCGCAGCGCATGCAGATTTGGCACAACTCTACGCAACAATGCCTGCCCCGACACCCCTTGTCCATATCCACCAAAACCATGATTGCTGTGATGGTGATGTATGCTATGTTGCATCAAAGTTCCTCCTTTTAATTTCCTCCAGCGTCTCCGTCGTGAAATCATCGCCGACAAGTCCTATCCCTACACCAAATTTTCCAACTTGAATCAATTCCACCGCAACACGACCATAATGAAATCCCAGCCACCTATCCCTTGCCGAGGGTGCAGCACCCCGCAAAGTATGACCAAGTATATGCCCCCTGATGTCATCTCCTGCAAACGCCGCAATCTGATTCCAAAAATCCACCCCCTCGTGCATCTCGCGAATAAAGTTTCTATCTTTGCTTTTGTCTACTTTCTCTTGGATTAAAACCGTACTACTGCCCTTGCCCGCAGTTCGATTCCGCTCCAAGATTTGAGCAATCTGCTGCGGACTATGACGGTTCTCGTTCACATCAATTATATCGGCAAAGGTCGCCTCGCCAATCGCCTTGGTTAACTCGTCACAATGCCAACCCATTATCTGGATAACATGATCACGCTCGTTTGCCCGCATTGTTCCATTCAGGTTGTCAACCAACCTTGCCCCCTCCTCTACCGCAGAACTGAACCCTAAACTGTTTTTCGTAAAGAACACATCATTGTCGATCGTTGCGGGGATTCCTATAACATTTACTCCATTACGCTCCAGCTTCTCCCATGCACCCTTTAGCGACCCATTACCACCTAATACTACAATCGCGTCAAAACTGGCCTTAGCATTCGCAACAGCCGCCGCTATCCCCTCGGGTGTTCCAAAGGCCTTGCTGCGACTGCTCCCCACCACACACGCAGTCATGTGCGAAATACCACTAGCCAGTGCAGCATCAATCGGCACCCACAAACCCTCTATCAACGCGGTATACCCCGCCCCACCGAAGACCTGCCACCCAAACTTCTGTGCATGAGTCCAAATACTCTCGACACACGCGTTCATTCCTGGGGCATCCCCGCCGCTTGCAATTACCAAAATTTTCTTAGACATGCCCCACTATACCGCAACTGCCAAACATTGACAATCAGGTTCTTGTAAAGTACACTATTATTTTGAATAAAAAACTTGGCATAATTGGGGGAATGGGACCAAAGGCGACAAGCGTTTTCTTTGATAATATCGTCAACAAAACGGTTGCAGAGCACGATCATGAGCATCTTGAATTGATTATCTTGAATAAGTCAAAAATACAAGAAAAAACAAACGGAATGACACCCGAAGTCTCCGAGTTGCTTTCATCCATAAAACAACTCGAACAACAAGATGTTCACGCCATAGCACTTCCTTGCAACACTTCGCACATTTATTACCAGGAAATGCAAAAGACAACTAAGATTCCAATCATCAATATGATTATGGAAACAGCCACCCACATCAAAAATATTTCAGGCCACAGACAGAGCTCTGTTGGCATCTTGGTCACAGATGCGACAAAGGCATCAGGAGTATATCAAAAAGCATTAAAAGAACAAGGCTTGAATTGCATTGAACCCGATCCAGCCACACAATTGCGAATAATGGACATTGTTTACAACCAAGTAAAGAGAACAGGAGCAGGAAACATTCAAGATTTTAACCTTGTACTAACCGAGATGTTCCGGCTGGGCTGTGACTATATTATTATTGGTTGCACGGAATTATCATGGTTCAGCTATAACACAAAACTCTCCTCGTACTGTATTGATGCACTTGAAATATTAACACAAGTTTCAATTGAACATTGCGGCTATAAATACAGGCGATTCTATTCAACCTAGCCTCTATTCCTTTTCAAACTCGAAAGGAGCAAGCTCCTCCTGAACCTCTGGCGTCATTGCATGTGCTAACTTCCCCAAAATATGTTCAATCCTGTCCTCACCGAACCATTTGACCCGTTCGGCATCGACATAGTCTTTCAATTCCTGCTCTTTATCACCCTTAGTAAAAGGACTTGGGTCAAGACCCATCCTGCCATGCCCTAGCAATACATCCGCGGCAATGTGAACAGCAGTTATATCACCTTGATTCCATTCGTAAACATCCTCCAACTCCTGTTCGAACTGTCTCAGAATTGGGTGCGACATTATACGCTCGTACAGTTCTCTGCTGTAGTTATACCTCTCCCATGCGTCAGCCGGAGCATAAGTATCATGGTCAAAATCAAACCCCATACTGATCGCATAGCCCTCTGCCTGCCTGTAATCTTTGAAATTTTTGTCTTTCATTATATCGGCATAAACCTCACTCTTTGTTTTGCCCTTAAACTGTTGTCGCAATGTTCTTTTTTCCATAGCCCTTATTCTAACCTACCCTCTGCCAACTTGTCAAGTCCCCCAAAGTTCCCTATAATATAATTATGGAAAAGCTCCTAACCGTCCCCCAATCTCCCGGCGTGTACCTGATGCGAAATGCCCAAGGGCATATCATCTATATCGGAAAAGCCAAAAACCTCAAATCCCGCCTATCCTCCTATTTTAAATCCGGCAGTCACGATGCCAAAACCACCGCTATGATCACAAAAATCACCGACTTTGACTATTTCCTAACCGCCACAGAAAACGATGCCCTAGCCCTAGAGGCCAACCTAATCAACCAATACAAACCCCACTATAACATCCTCCTAAAAGACAACAAATCCTTCCCCTACCTAAAAATAACAAACACCACCATCGAGATTACAAGGCGAGTTTGCTCGAGCCAAGGGAGAGCTCATAGAGCTAGAAACTCGCCTACCTACTTCGGCCCATATTTTAACGGCATCTGGGCAAAAGACCTTATGGACACCCTCTACGACCTCTTTCCCCTAGAGCGGGCAGGAAAAAACAAATTAAAGCCAATAAACGATTGTTTAGGCGATGTGAAAGCATTTCTAAGAGGCGAGAAAGAATTCAACGCACGCGAAACCCTCACCGAAAAAATGAACCGTGCAGCCGAATTGGAACAATTCGAAATCGCCATCCGATATCGTAACGGGATAAGCTTTCTTGACAAATTAAAAGAGCGTACAATCACACAAGTCGGACGAGACCTAAACCTTGATATATTCGCTCATGCAACAAGTGGCGAGGTCGTAGTATTCAGTGTCCTGACCGTCCGTGCGGGCAAATTAATCGGGATACATAATTATTCTGAAACTATATCCATAGAAGACGACCTCCTAGAATCCTTTATCCGTCAATACTATCTAACTCACCCCGAACCTGATCAAGTCCTGCTTGATGCCAAACAAGGCGTAAAAAAGAAACTCCTCGACATGGCGATGGCCAACGCAAAAGAATATCTTGAAACCAGCATCGAAAAAATCAAGTTCAAACAAGAATTCACAATCGGGGCATGCAAAGAGCTAGGCAAACTACTGGGCATACCCGCCCCAAAGAAAATTGAATGCTTTGATATCTCACATACACACGGCACGGAAACCGTCGCGTCTATGGTCGCATTTATTCATGGCGTGCCCGAGCGAAAACTCTACCGCAAATTCAAAATTCGTTCTCACACTAAAAACGACGATTATCTATCTATGAGAGAGGTTATCAGTCGTCGTCTCAACCGAACCGAATGGGACTACCCAGATCTAATCGTCCTCGACGGAGGCAAAGGGCAACTATCCACCGTCATGGCACTAAATCCAAAAATAGCTGTAATTGCATTGGCAAAAGAGAACGAGGAAATATTCACCCCGAACTCATCCGATCCCATCATCCTGCCCAAGAGAAGCTATGCCTTACGCCTTTTGCAACGCATCCGCGACGAAGCACACAGGTTCGCGAACGATTATCGCAAAAAACTACACCAAAAGAACCGAGTTTAATCTCCCAGCCATCAAGGCATTCATTATTCGCTTGTATATTCCCCTGACTCTTGATATACTAGTAGCTATAACGGCTTCAAGCCGATATGCAACCGGAGGTTTCATGGAACAAACTCAAAATAGACCGCAACAACAGCCCCGAGGCAACCCAATAGGCAGACTAATCACCATAGCCATCTTTGCCTTGGTACTTATATTAATAATCACCACAATTAACCGAGGCGACCCCGTGCGTCGAATTCAATTCGCAGATTTTTCTAACTATGCCTCCTATCAAGGAGACGGGAACTTTAATCTAGACCAAAACAGAATCCACTCGGTCGTTCAACAGGGACAGAACTTTTACTTCCTTATAATGACCCAGAACAGACACGATCACCCTGAATATCCAAACGAAATTAACCTGCCATCCCAAGATGCAATCACTAACTTCAACAGAAGCCCCAGCAACCACGCATCCGCCAGATTATTCAGCAGTAATCCAAACTTCGAGGCACAAATTATCCGTGACATGATAACCGCACAACAAGCCGAGAATACCCGTCGAACCGCCGAGAATGCCCGTATGGCTGCGCAAAACGCAGCAGACATAGCGGCCAGCCTCCCTCCAACATACGACGCCGAGGATATGTATCAATTACTCAGAGCAATAACCAACTTCCGTAATCTAGCCGTTGCTGGCTCGATTTGGGACACTGTGATGTGGCTGATCCCTATCCTTATAACACTTATCCTTATCTTTATAATCTGGAGAAGCCTAGCCGGCAGGAACAGCGTCCTATCCATGGGCAAAAACCGTGCGACAGTAGTAATGAACAGCCCTGTCCGCTTTACCGATGTCGCAGGTATCGAGGAAGAACTGGCTGATGTCGAGGAAATCATACAATTCCTGCGCAACCCACGCAAATTCCTGGAACTTGGTGCACGTATTCCAAAAGGCTTCCTGCTTGTCGGTGCACCGGGTACGGGTAAAACCCTCCTTGCAAAAGCTATCGCAGGTGAGGCAGGCGTTCCATTCTTCTCGATAAGTGGTTCGGACTTCAGCGAGATGTTGGTCGGTGTCGGGCCATCCCGTATGCGTGACCTGTTTGAACAGGCCAAGGCAAATGCCCCATGTATTGTGTTTATTGACGAGATTGATTCTATCGCCAAAATGAGGGGAATTTCCGCCTCGTCCGCGGGTGAGGAGAACGAACAAACACTAAACCAGCTCCTTGTCCAAATGGATGGATTCACCAAGTCCGAGGGTGTTATCGTTCTGGCGGCAACAAACCGTCCAGATGTTCTTGACCAGGCCCTCCTCCGTCCAGGTCGATTCGACCGTCAAATCGTTGTCCAAATGCCAGATGTCGCGGGGCGTGAAAAAATCCTTAAGGTTCACACAAAGAACAAACCTGTCTCCAGCGATGTCGACCTCAAGCGTGTAGCCCAAATCATTTCCGGCTTCACAGGGGCGGACATCGAAAACCTGATGAATGAATCCGCGATTATCGCCGCGAAAAAAGGCCGCAAGAAAATCAGTATGGCGGACATCACCGAGGGAATCAACAAAGTCCTTATGGGCCCACAAAAGCGTTCCCGAATCATCACGGACGAAGACAAAAGAATCACTGCCTACCACGAAGCAGGGCACGCGGTAGTTGCCTACAAGTTGCAACCAAAACAAACTGTCCAAGAAGTCTCCATTATTCCAAGAGGCATGGCCGCTGGCTACACCTTAATGAATGACAATGATGATGTTACTGCACATCGCAGTCGCGAATACCTAAAAACTCAACTGGCCGTCTATATGGGCGGACGCGTTGCGGAAAGCATGTTTATCGGGGATATCTGTACAGGTGCACAACAAGACATCAAAGTCGCAACACGCCTCGCCGAAAAAATGGTAACCCATTTCGGGATGAGCGACAAGCTAGGTCCACTATACTACGGTCGTTCTGACGAGATAATGTTGCGTTCAATTGACAAGAATGTTTCGGATAACATGCAACAAGTAATCGATGACGAAGTCAAGTTGCTTATGACCACCGCACAGGACAAAGCCAAGGAAGTCTTGACTAAATATAAAAAGGCGGTTGAGGTTATGGTTGAAATTCTGCTTGAACGCGAAACAATTTACGCCGAGGATGTGAAACTAATCATGGATGGGGCCACAACCGCCGAGGTAATTGCACAGCTCGAGGAACGCAGCAGAAAAGCCAAAGAACAAGAAGAAGCCGACAGAATTGAACAAGAGCTGGAAATCCTCGACTCTGAAATCAATCGCGTTCGACTCCTAGGTAATACTCATCTCAGTGCAAAACTAATAACCGAGGAAGAATTGCAGAAACTAGAGTCTAACTTCGACTTGGCTCGCACCGCCATTAAATCTGGAGTCCAACTTCCTGCCATTCCAACACTTGACAATATTGATGTATATGCTACACTTGTCAAGTTACCTCAGGAGACTCAGGAACACAAACCAATCGAGCCGCCTGTAAAGAAAACAAGAAAACCAAAGGAGCAAAATGAAGACACCGAAAACACAACAACAGATTCAAAAGCGGAATAGAATAATTCTGGTTAGCTCACTGGTAGTGGTGCTACTTGCAATTGCCATCACTTCGCTTGTCCTGGCTATAATTCCTGTCAGGCACAGCCTGCCGTTGCTGAATGCAACTATAAACAACCAAATCAAAGACATTGGTGTCGTTCGCGGACAAGGAGATGCAAACACAACTATCCTGCGATTTAGCGATCGTGCAGATGGTCTTGATGTTAACGCAAACGCAAAGGATGAAATTTTGCGACTGTTAGAGCGTGGCGGCCGCACAAACCAATTCAGAGAGATGTTCCGCAATACTCGTCCAAACACAGTATCCCCTACTATCTCAAATGTCTCTAACATCAGGAGTCGTTCGAACCATCAACTGCTTGAAATCACTTTCCTTAACCCTACTTTTGCCATATACCAAAATCAATTAATTAATGTTCATGACAGCCGCTTCGACATAGACGCTACAGAAACACATGTCAGTATGATTATGATTCCACTAAACAATATCCGACCATACTGGCAAGAGCAACAATGGTTCCTAAATACAGGGGCCGAGCATCAAAATTTCATCGGACACTACCTAACAACTCGCGGAAACTTCCATGGCTTGCACAACTTCCTTTTCGGCGAGGACGCAGTCACACTATTGTAATGACAACAATTGCAGCCGTCGCAACACCCACTGGTAATTCTGGTGTAGGCATAATCCGTCTCAGCGGGGCGGATTCTTTGTGTTTTGCCTTAGCTCTTGTACCGCAACCACTTACACTAAGCCCGCGAGTAGCAACCCTAACTAAAATCCAAACCCCTAATCTAACCGATGAAGCCCTCCTAATACACTTTCCTGCCCCACACAGCTTCACAGGAGAGGATGTTGTCGAAATCCAAGCACACGGAGGCAGCCTGCTCCTCCAACGAATTCTTGACCACCTAGTAGCCCAAGGAGCGACACCCGCCCGTGCAGGTGAATTCAGTAAACGAGCCTTCCTTAACGGCAAAATGTCCCTTTCCGCCGCCGAGGCTATTATCGACTTGATCAACGCCGAATCCGATGCAGAACTCAAATCTGCCTCTTCGTCCTTTAACGGTCGCCTAATTGACAAACTAACCCATATAGAGCAAACCTTGACTACTTTGTCCGCCCAAATCGAGGTCATCCTCGATGATTCCGCCCCACCATCCATTGATATCCCCACAACTTTGCAAGCCCTTATAACCGATCTAGCGACCCTAATACAGACCGAAAATCAAGGTCGTCTTATATCAAACGGAGTCCAAATCGCAGTCCTGGGAAAACCAAATGTAGGTAAATCCAGCCTCTTCAATGCCCTCCTAGGCCGCGACCGTGCAATTGTAACAAACATTGCCGGCACAACCACCGACACCATCAGCGAATCAATCCACTACCAAGGATACAAACTCATCTTCAATGACACCGCAGGAATCCATGACAGTAAAAACGAAATCGAGAAGCTAGGAATAGAAAGAAGCAAAAAAATTGTCGCAGATGCCGACATCTGCCTCGTCATCCTCGACGCCTCCCTTAGCCTGACCACCGAAGACCTATTGATACTTGAGCTACTCAAAGAAAAAAACTTTATAATCGCTTTCAATAAATATGATTTATTAAGCTCGTCACGAGAAAACAACAACGACCGAAGAGATTCTGAGCACAGTTTTTGTGCCCTGCCAAAACTAATTCAAGATCTAGACGAAACTGGGCGGATTAAAAACCTTGCGAAGAATCTCTTCGGTCGTTGTTGTTTTCTCGTGACGAGTGCGATGACAGGCAAAAATGTAGAGTTAATAAAGCATAAAATCTTCAGCATGGTAGTTAACTCAACATCTACTCAAACAGCAGATTTAGCGGTGACCAACACCCGTCATTTGGCCCACCTGAAGACAGCTCACGAGCTACTGTCCAACGCCCTGTCAAACTTGAACGACACTACCCTGGATCTGACCGCCGTGGATATCGCTCTTGCCCTGACCCATATCGGTCAAATCAGCGGCACTGATGTCGCCGAGGGAACCATCAACGAGATTTTCAGCCGCTTTTGCCTTGGCAAATAGCCTGATATAGAACACCACAATCGCCACAAAGGTAATAACCTCCAGGATAATACCAACGAAGTTCTGATACTCGACATGATTTAAAATTATAAAAGGTGCATAGGTGAATCCCACAACCCTAATAGGATGAATCCCTCCGTGCCAAACGGCAATAACAAAGAATACACCCCACACCATCAAAAACCAATCAATCCACCAATACCCTGTAAATATCGCGACCAGAATTGCAAAGACCACTGTCGCAATGGAAAAGAAAATCATTGACCCAAACCGCCACCACTTACTTTTAAGAAATATCAAGGATATATTTCTAATCAACGCCAGTGTTAAAATTCCCGCAACAATCCAATTCCCAAGTAACAGTAATGCCCCTATATAGAACGCAAAGCTAATTCCTTGCAAAACCAAAAACCTATCTTTAACGGAAAAAGCCCAGACGATAAAAAACAAAGATACCGCCGCAAGAACCTGCGACGGTATCCATAAATACAACGGGTCATTGATTGTGAACATCTTACAACCTCCAAGTTCCAAACCATTCTATCATAGACCGCCCACCAAAGAAAAGGAAATTCATATCAGCAAGCAGAACAAGAGCCATCAGCAGAATCAGCCCTGTTATATGAATCTTGGCTTCCAAGTTCGGATTAATGGGTCTGCCGCGACCCCACTCAATACCAACAAATACCATTCTTGCCCCATCTAACGCAGGGATAGGCAACAGATTAAACACAGCCAAGTTAACACTGATCAGCGGAACCAATATAAGTATGTTTAGGAAGCTGGCCCCAACGCTCTCCGCCATGACTGTGATTGTACTAATCGGCCCACCAATACCACTTAAACCTATTTGACCGCTGATTAACATCCACAGGAATGTCAAAATCAACCACGCCAGCTCGAACCCGAACAAGAACGCTCTGCCAATTGCGGGAAAGAACCCCATAGGCCTAAAAACTGTGTCCGCAGAACGCATATAAACACCGATTCGGGAATTCCCATCTTCAGACTGTCCAAAGTTAAACTCTTGATATATTACCTCGCCGCCTCGCCTGATTGTTGCGGTATGGGTAACACTCCTGTCTAGATCCGCCAATACTGCGTTAAAACCACGCAGCAACCTAAATTCCTCCCCATTAAAGGCCAAGATTACATCGCCTTCTTGGAAATACTGATGCGTCTTTATTGTTTGTGCAGGGGTGTTTGCTTCTGTTATTATAAATTGACCACCCGAGTTAACATCAAGGAAATCATGCACCCTTACACCTTGTGTATACCCAACAACCATCAACAGGACAATACTAAATAAAATAGCCGAAGCGAAATTAAACAATGCCCCGCTAAATAATATTACTAAACGCCTCCATGGATGTGCCCTGTCAAACGGCATTCCCTTAGCAAGGGGAAATTCACCGGTCTTCTCCCTCTCCGCCTCGACTAAACTTGATATTCCTTCAGACTGAGTCTCAATAGTCCGTTTCTCCCGCCTCTCCATTCCAGGAGCTCCTGCAGCGTCTTCTCCCTCAAATGCACAGAATCCGCCAAGGGGAATCCACCTAATCGAAAATATCTCGCCCGTCTTTTTACTTTGCCTTTTAAATATTGGCGGGCCGAAACCAATTGCAAATTCAACAACTTTGACACCCGTCCATTTCGCGGCTAAATAATGACCCAACTCGTGGATCGTTATCATCAACATAAGGATGAGAATCGCCGCTGCAATATAAACAATTGTCACAATAAACCTTTTACTAGTATACGCCATGAATACAGGGCCTAGTCAAGTGAATTAAATCAAAAACCTGTTGACCTATTATTCTTGCTGTGCTAAATTCATTTATATGTTTAATTTTCGACAAAAAATGGCAAGAATGTTCAAGTTCAAAAATGCACAGGGCTTAATGGTACTAGGGGCTTGCATTCTAGGAGCAGCGATTATCATATCTCTCTCCATAATCACCGTAGGCACACTAGCAAATGACAGAGATAATCCATCACTGGGCAGCAATAATAGTAATTGGGCTTCCCCACCTGGGGACAGTCCCTCAACCGGACAGATTACACCTCCACCCCCACCAAATAATCCAGATATTGGAGTTTCAGTCGCCCCTGATTGTGAAGATTACTGCGACTGCGAACCCCAGCCACCTATTATCACCCCACCATGGAATTACTCACTGCCCTTACCAGGAACTGGTCAAGCAGTTTCAGCGTTCTTCAGCATCAATCAGCGCTCGGCAAATCTAAGGGTTGGTCAATCTTGGTGGACGAATCTTATCATACAAACCGTAGATGCAATAACCTATTGGAGTATCTCTGGCCAGACAGATGCGGTAATAGTTGAGTTATCGAACAGACTACATGTCACGGCACTGTCCGCAGGCATCGTTTATATAAGAATGCAATCCATCATACTAACAACGGTATAGTCACAGTCCGTATTGAAATTCGTGATCCTAATTACGGTGGAGCTTAGTAGTTCGATTGATAACAGTTGACTCTTGTCGATTTATGTGCTAGGATTATAAAATGTTTGGAAATCTAAGAAATATCAGTTGGCAAAGCAACCGCACAAAGCGGGTTGCAATAGGTGCACTTATCCTAGCAATACTAGGGACTGCAATAGGATTTCGATTCTTAACACCTTTTATATTTGATGGTCTGGTGGTCATCCTGGCCTGGTTTGCCACTTACGAAGTGTATAATGCAAAAAAACTTGATCAAAAAGGTGTCAAGGATTATTTTCTCTACCCTTACCTATCCATCGCTTATCTAACCTTCTTGCTGGGGATTCTGGTCGCAACTCCGTTTGCATGGTGGCTGCATGTTGTTATGCAGATTGTTCTGGTATTCGCATTGTGCATCTATGTCTTCCTTATGACCTATACTGACAAAGAACAAATCAAGGCCTCAAAGATGTCAAAAGAGTCCATGGGCAAAATCTCCATGAAGGTCGTCAAAGAATATCTAAAACTAATCTTCTATCCTGCATTCCTAATTCTACTGCTCATCCCAATTAATCATATGGACAGGTGGGCAGGTGTTGTTATTGATGGGACCATGACCGCAGTCACTATGTTGCCATTGTTTGCAATCTTAATGGTTTTCATAGTCAGCATGCTCACTGACACAGCAGCTTACGCAGTTGGCGGAATCCTAAAAGGTGAAAAGAAACTTGCCCCAAGTATCAGCCCTAAAAAAACCTGGGTAGGGGCAATAGCGGGCCTATTCGGAGGTGTTCTAGGGGCCCTACTTGTCATCCTGGTAATGAGTATCGACCCAACCCTCCAGGCTTATCTGACCGACCGAATTGGCAACGCGGATATGGTTATATCCGTAGTGATGGCAGTTGGATTATTCGGCTCTATCCTAACCCAAGCGGGCGACCTGTATGCCAGTTGGATTAAACGCCGAAACGATACAAAAGACTTCGGAAAGCTACTCCCTGGGCATGGCGGAATAATGGACCGAATCGATGGTGCCATCTGGAACACCGCATTCATCTTCATCATGACCCTACTCCTCGTATTCATCTAAAAAAAAAGCCCTTAAGGGCTTTTTTTTGTTAGCTTCCTAGAATGTCTGAGCAACTAATTTAAGAATAACCGACATCTCCGCGTCAAATAAAACATCGACATGCTGCCCCCTTCGCGGCATCTCCATATCAAGAACCCTAGTGGTTTCCATCCTCTTATGTCTTTGCGGACCAACAAGGTCAGGAATGGTCCCAGTCGCAATCCGCAAATTTCCACCCTTATCCTCGAACTTATAAGTGACCTGAAAGAACCAGCCAGTATCCATACCCCCCATCATGTCACCCTTACTTGTAAATGGGGTCTTTCCAAACAGACGATAGGTGTTACGAACCGCGGTAATAACTCCACGCGTAACCCTGCCCTTACCTGAATTCCTCAAACGATATACTGCCGCGTTTCGCTCCCTCGCCGCCAAGATAAAGTAAAGCCCTACTACCATAAATAAAATTGCCATAGCCAATATGCCCCAAACACCCCATGAAGCCAGCTGCGAAGGCGGCTCTGTTGCATTATGAATCATGAATATATACAATACGGCTGCCAAGGCCGCAAAAAACATTCCAAATAAGAATAATATATTCCCGTGACGACTGGTTGCACGAAGATTTTCAATAGGAATCCCATGCCTCGCAGGATTATACGGAACTATCTCAAAATAGGCATCTACTATTCTGCTCATGCCTTTATTATATCAGATTATTCCTCATTTGTCAAGTCAGGCTGCGCATTTTGTGCAGATTTTTCTAAACTATCGGCAACCGCCTTCCTATTTATGTAATAAGCCCAAACAGCCAGCAACGAAGCACACACAGCCAACCCAAGCCCAACTGCGAATGACCAAGTATGCCCCCCAAAAACATTAATCAACATAAAAATCGCACCAACCAAAAAAACTAATGCGGACGAAATAGTTATGATCTGCTCTTTCGAATATTTCAACATGTTATAAGTATATTATAATAAGCCAAAGAAAACAACTAAAAAATGCTTGCAACTTTTTGTAATATTATGTATATATATGGCAAGGAGGTGTCATTATATGGCCAAGCAAGAAAAAGCATACTTAGGACTACCTTGGATTGTATCGTTGATTCTAGCGATTATCCCAATCACAAGTTTCGTCCTTGGAATCGTAACAGCATTCCAAAGAAACAACATAGTGTTCGCAGTCATCAGAATACTTGGATTCTTCTTCTACGGATTCATTATCTGGATCTTGGACATCGTATCCATGGTAATCCACAAAGACCTAAAGTGGCTAGCCTAACAAAAAAAAGTCCCCGCAGGGGCTTTTTTTTGTTGACAACGCATTTCCCATAATACATAATTATATATGAGACAAAGAAGAATGCGGTCGGGTGCACTATCTTGGGTTGGCGTACTGCTATTTGGTGGTGGTATCATCGCCATGTGGCTAACCGCCGAATATGCCAATGACATTCTCATCGGAATGATTATCGGTAGCTTGCTGGCCGTTGCTGGTCTATGTTTGGGCCTATATGGCGGACGACAAGACATGCAGCGCTTCAATGAACAAAAACCAGAAGGACTACTCCCTCCGGCCAATGCACTTTCCCTGCTTGGTGGAATTGCAATTGGTCTAGGTGCTGTTGGCCTTATTCTAATTGCTATGGAAGGGGCATGGGATAATACAGCATGGGTTATTGTCGAGGTTGGCTCTCTTGCACTTGGTCTAATCATGGGTGGAATCGGAATCTGGCAAGAAATCAAACTAAAACAATCCCTCGCAATAAATCAACCTGAACCTACCCCAACTATTGACACAACACCACAAATGGAAGTATAATCTCCCCTGTGAGCACAAAACTTAGAACAATAAATAAAGAATATAATCTGTACGGCAGCTGCTACCCTTGCCCTGGGGACTATTTGCTTGAATACCAAAAGAATAAATGTGAAAGACATCGCAGAATCACAACGGTCTACTATTGCCAAGAGGCTGGCAAAATCAACGAAGTTGAACACTGGCTAACCCGCGTTCCCGAAGGCGGCACCATCGGAAATACCACCCCACACGAAAACTGCCCATTCCGAAAACCAAACCCTAAAATTCAACACCTGATTGAATCCTGCCGAAAAACTTGATTTCGTAAATTTCACTATGTTATATTGACACTACTAAACCCACAAAGGAGGTGTCTTATGACATACAACCAAAAGAACTACCACGGCGGACCCAGTCTAGTTTGGCAAATCGTTCGCGAACTCGAAGATGCGATCTTACGCTACGAGCTAACAGAGGGTGATTTCATCTACCCAATAAAAAAAATAATGATGCGATTCGACACATCCGACAAAACTGCTCATCGTGTTGTTGATATCCTGCAAACCCGCGAAATACTCACCAAAATCCCTGGCAAGGGCTTACTTCTAAACCACGGAACTCGCGAAGCCATTAAGTGGCATCGCAAGCAAGACCTAAAGCAAGAATTCAAACGACTCTTCAAAGAGGCCGACCTACTCGAAATCCCAGACGACGAATTCGAAGAAATGATATCTTGACACCGTCCATATTAAGTCAGACGGAAAAGGTAAACTGCTAAAACCTGAAGAGCAACATTACCTAAAAGGCGTACAAACAAAAGAAGCAGTATTTGATCTATGCAGGCGGATTGACGAAAAGTCATGCAAGGGCTGCTCCCAATACGAACCCGAAAATTAATAAAAGAAATTTTGAAACACCGAACAAACTATTTAAAAGAAAATAAGAAAAACCCTTGACAGGGTTTTTCGTTTTTTGTGTATACTGTATAAAGGAGGTTTCATGGAGGCACCAAAGAAAACGGAACCAGAAACAGAACAATTCCAATTTCCATTTATTGATGACGATGCCCGCTTTTTCACGGCTGCAGAACTTGTATTTAACCGCCATCGTGCAGCTTTTCAAAAACTGGCTGACGAGGAGTAATTATGAATTTTTCAAAAGAAAAAATGTTATTGCTACACCAATACATGGCCGAGCAAACCGGTGGCGGTGTCGGACTTCGTGATGCAGGTCTTTTAGATTCTGCCGTTCAAAGTGCTTTCCAGACTTTCGATGGAGCTGAACTCTATCCAACTAAACAAGAAAAAGCAGCCCGTATAGGCCACAGCCTAATTTCAAATCATGCTTTTGTTGATGGAAACAAGCGTATGGGGATGTATGTTATGATTTCCTTCCTAGAAATGAATGGCATTCGCTTAAACATCACTGATGACGAGATCGTCAACACAGCAAAGGCAGTAGCAACAGGCAAGATGAAATACGATGCACTTCACAAGTGGATTCTAAACAATTCCTGAGGTCAAAATTATCTAAAAGAAAATAAGAAAAACTCTTGACAGGGTTTTTTGCATATGATATAGTATTGTTGTCGTGTGGGGAAATTCGTCACACGACAGTGAAGATTGACAACTGCATACTGTAAGGTCTACTGCATTCAGGTGCAGTAGATACGAGTAGAAACAAATATCTAATTAGTAAAATAAAAGGATATACGTGTAAAAACGAATACAACAAAAAACGTCTAAAATAACATTTAGTCGTTTCACAAATTCAATTTACGCTGAGAGTTCTAGGAGAAATCCTAGAAATACTTAACAAACAGTATGTCATTACCCGCAAAGTGTTTCCCTTTCGTTAGTTAATAGCGAGGAAGAATAAACACAGCAATGGGTAACAAACATTTAAAATTAATTTACTCATGTCGTCAGTTACGCGCTAGTAACTGACAACAAAGTAATTCCAAATGAATTACAACATAATAACTTGTAGACAAGACAAAGATCAAGCTACAACAGGCATATGGTGAATTCCTTGGCAATTGGCGCCGATGAAGGACGTGGTAAGCTGCGATAAGGTACGGTGAGGTGCAAACAACCAACGACCCGTACATCTCCGAATGCGGAAACGCGGCAGGTTTAACAGCCTGTCACTCTACCCTGAATACATAGGGGTACGAGAGGGAACCCACTGAACTGAAACATCTAAGTAAGTGGAGGAAAAGAAAATAAATCAATGATTCCGTAAGTAGTGGCGAGCGAACGCGGAAGAGCCCAAACCAACTGGGGTAACCCGGTTGGGGTTCGGACTGCAACAGTGTATCTATGACGATAGCTAAACAGCGTTGGAAAGCGCGGCGAAACAGGGTAACAGCCCCGTAAGCGAAATCCGATTAGAGCCAGCAGTATCCAGAGTAGCACAGGACACGAGAAATCCGGTGTGAATATGCGGGGTCCATCCCGTAAGGCTAAATACGACCAATTGACCGATAGCGAATAGTACCGTGAGGGAAAGGTGAAAAGAACCCCGGGAGGGGA